>JBKBVA010000181.1:0-5484 GCA_046289665.1 Allosphingosinicella sp. | reverse complement strand
ATGATTTCGGGCAGAAACGCAATGTCGCGTGCGGGCTTGTGGCGTTGGCGGGCTTCCTGATCGTCGACTCGCTGGTCGCCGGCAAGCTCACGCGGGAGCGCAGCCGCAGCCGGGGCGAATCCCGCGACTATAGCGGCCGCTCGGGCTTCCCGAAGGGCGCCTCCGGGGCGCGCGGCATCGCGCGCGACGCGGCGACGCCGAAGGACATGCGGGCGGCCCCGGCGCTGGCCGAAGCGGTCTAGCGAAAGGGGGAACATCGGTGCGCCCTGGGCGGTTGGTCAAGTAACCCAATTGCAAAGGAGAATTATCATGGTGGACGACACCCGCACCAATACCCGCATCGACCAGGACCGCGCCGAAGGCAGCGGCAAGCAATGGTCCGGCAGCATCAAGGAGAAAGCCGGCGGCTTCTTCGGCGATGAGAAGATGAAGCGCGAAGGCCAGGCGGAGCAGAGCGAAGGCAAGCTCCAGAATGCCTGGGGCAGCGCCAAGGACAGCGTCCGCGACGCGCTGAACGGCGACGACTCCAGCCGCCGCTAAGCGCGGTGGCACGAATCGGAAGGGGCGGCGTTGCACAGACGCCGCCCTTTCTGCGTCCAACGCCCCCGGAGACCCGATGACCTTCTCGCTGATCGCCCGCTGCCCCGACACCGGCCAGTTCGGCGTCGCCGCCGCGACCGCGCTTCCCGCCGTCGGGAAACTCCTGACGCACGCAGTCGGCGGCGTCGGCGCGGTGGCCACCCAGGCCCAGCTCAATCCCTATCTGGGTATCGACGGGGTGCGCCTGCTCCAGCACGGGCGCCCGGCGCAGGAAGTGGTCGACATCCTCTCCGCCCAGGATCCGCTCGCCGACCGCCGCCAGTTCGCCGTCATCGACCACACCGGCACCGCCGTCATCTGGACCGGCGACAAGTGCCTCGACTGGGCGGGGGGCGAGGTGTTCGACGGCTTTTCGGTGCAGGGCAACCGCCTCACCGGTCCCGACGTCATCCAGAAGGCGGCCAAGGCCTATCGCGAGAGCGCGGGCCGCCCGTTCGACGAACGGCTGATCGAGGCGCTGGAAGGGGCCGACAGCGTCGGCGGCGACTCCGAGGGGGAGCGCTCGGCGACCATCTACATCGTCGCCGAAGAGGAATATCCGCTCTGGGACATCCGCGTCGACGCGCATCCCGATCCGATCGCCGAGCTGCGCCGGCTCCACGACATCTTCGCCCGCGAACTCGTGCCCGAGATCCGCAAGATGCCGACGCGCGCCAATCCGGCCGGCGACGTGGAGGAAGACCCGGCCTGAGAATGAAAAAGCCCGGCGGCCTGAAAAAGGCGCGCCGGGCTCTTCGTGCCTGGTGGCTCCGGCGGTAGGATTCGAACCTACGACCAACGGATTAACAGTCCGCTGCGCTACCGCTGCGCCACGCCGGAATGACCAGGACGGCGGGCCTATAGCAGCATGTTTTTCGGCGGCGCAAGGCTTTCGCCGCCTTTTCAGACGGCGAATTGCTCCATCGCGATCCGCTCGTCGAGCGCATGCTCCGGATCGAACAGCAGCGTGAGCGCGCGGTCGCGCTTGATGCACACCTCGACCGTCGCGACGTCGCGCACCTCGACCTGGTCGGCCACCGCCGAAACCGGCCGCTTGTTCGGCTCCAGCACGCGGAAGAGGATGTGGAACTCGTCCGGAATCAGCGCCCCGCGCCAGCGGCGGGGGCGAAAGGGGCTGATCGGAGTGAGGGCCACGAGGTTCGATCCGAGCGGCAGGATCGGTCCCTGGGCCGACAGATTGTAGGCCGTCGAGCCGGCCGGCGTGGCGACCAGCACGCCGTCGCAGACGAGCTCGGGCAGCACCACCCGTCCGTTGACGGAAATCTCGATCCGCGCGGTCTGGCGCGTCTCGCGCAGCAGCGAAACCTCATTGATCGCGAAATGGGTGCGCCTCTCGCCGCCCACCGTCTCCGCGATCATCTTCAGCGGCGCCACCGACACCGGCTTCGCGGCGTTGACCCGCTCGCGCAGCCCCTCGATCCGCCACTCGTTCATCAGGAAGCCGACCGTGCCGCGGTTCATGCCGAAGACGGGGCAGAGGTGCCCGCGGTCGAGCATTTCGTGGAGCGTGTGGAGGAGGAAGCCGTCGCCGCCGAGCGCGATGAGCTGCTCCGCTTCGCCCGGCGCGCAGAAATCGTAACGCTCGCGGAGCAATGCCTCGGCCGCCTGCGCCGCCTCGGCGGACGAAGCGAGAAGAGCAGTGGGCTTGTCCGCATTCGCCGTCATCGCCTCGCTTGCTAGGGCGGATGCGGCGCGGCGGCAAGGGGAGGGGCCGTTCCGCCTTGTCCCGCGCCAGGCGTGAAACCGTTTGTTGAGGGAAAAGGCCGAGGGTAGACTCCACCCTCGACGCGCACGTGAAGGACGACACGCAAGATGGCCGCGGCCGGCGGATCCCCGCTCTTCATCCTCTCCTTCCGCCACCGCGACGAACTCACCGCCACGGCCGAGGCCGCCGGCTGGCAGCCGATCGCCGCGCGGCGCACCGAGAATGCGGAAGGGCGCTTCATCGCATCGGGCGCGGCGGTGGCGGTGGTCGACGCGCGCGGGGCCTTGGCGGAGGGGCGCGAGGGCGTCCGCGCCATGGCCGATCCGGTCGAAGCCAATGCCGGCGCCCTGCTCGTCCTCCTCTCGCGCACGGACGAGGGCGCGCTCGATGAATTCTTCGCCGCCGGCGCTACCCACTTCCTGGTCAGTCCGTTCAGCGAGGGGCGCTTTTTGCAGGCGGTGCACTTCGCGCAGCGGCATGCGGAGAGGGTCGGCGGGCGCAGGGCCGCGCGGCGGGGCGAGGAGGCGGGACGGGAGGCGGCCGCCTCGTGGCGCTGGCAGCCGGGCTCGGGCAGCGTCGAGCTCAGCCCCGCGCTCGCCCGCCGCGCCGGCTTGGGCGAGGAGGAAGGGCAGCGGATCAGCCTGCTCGACCTGTTCCGCAAGCTCGACGCGGACGGGCGCAAGGCGGCACGCGGCGCGATCGACCGGCTGCTCGCCACCGGCCAGTCCACCGCCTTCGCCCATGCCGACGCCGAGACCGAAGGCCGGCTCGCCCACCACGTCCGCGTCGAAGGGGAGGGACGGGCGGTGGTCGGCCGCACCGAAGCGATCGTCCCCCTCGAGCGCGCCGCCTCGCGCGATCCGATGACGGGCGTCCGCGACGGGCGCGCCGCGCGCGACTGGATCGACCGCCAGCTCGGCGACGGCGATCCGGCGGAGCGCGGCGTCGTCGCCCTGCTCCTCGCCGTCAGCCGCTTCGACGCGATCAACGCCGCCTTCGGCCGCGCCACCGGCGACGCCGTGCTGCAGGCCGCCGCGCGCCGCATCGAGCGGCTGATCGACGCCGACGGCCGCCGCCGCCTCGTCGCCCGGGTCGCCGGCGCCGAATTCGCGGTGCTGCTCGCGCCGCCCACCAGCCTCGCCGAGGGGCGATTCCTGGCCGGCCAGCTGGTCGAGACTCTGGGCCGCCCGTTCGTGTCCGGCGACCATGTCATAACGCTCGGCAGCCGCGTCGGCGTGGTCGCGTCGGAGGAAGGCGACGATGCCGCCGCCCTGCTCCGCCGCGCCAGCGCCGCCCTGGCCGAGGCCAAGGCGTCCGAAGCCGGCCCGGTGCGCGTCCTCGACGCCGGCTCGGCGAGCGACACCGCGCTCGGCGACCGGCTCGAGATCGACCTGCGCCGCGCGCTCGACAAGGACGAGATTGAGATCCTGTTCCAGCCCCAGGTCTCGATCGCCACCCGGCGGATCGTCGGCGCGGAGGCGCTCGCCCGCTGGCGCCACCCGCAATTCGGCGAATTGGGCGCGATCACCCTCTTCAGCGTCGCCGAGCGCTCAGACTATCTCGCCCAGCTTTCGGACCATGTTCAGCGCAAGGCGATCGACGCCGCCGCCGCCTGGCCGGCCTCGCTCTCGGCGCTGCGCCTCTCGGTCAACATCACTGCCGCCGACATCGTGCGGCCGGGCTTTGCGGCGCAGTTCCTGGCGCTGGTCGGCGAGAGCGGCTTCGATGCGTCGCGGCTCACCGTCGAGGTGACGGAGAGCGGCCTCATCGAGGACCTCGCCGCCGCCGGCACCCTGCTCGCCGAGCTGCGCGAGGGCGGCCTTCGCGTCGCGATCGACGATTTCGGCACCGGCTATTCGAGCCTCGCCTATCTGAAGGCGCTGCCGCTCGATTACCTCAAGATCGACAAGCGGCTCGTCGAGGATATCGGCGGCAGCGCGCGCGACCAGGTGGTGGTGCGAAGCGTCATCGACATGGCGCGCTCGCTCGGCCTTGAAGTGATCGCCGAAGGGGTGGAGAGCGAGGCGCAGCTCACCTTCCTCGCCCGAGAAGGCTGCACGCTCTACCAGGGCTTCCTCTGCGCGCCGCCGGTGGCGCCCGACCGGCTGGCCGAGCTCGCCGGCTGACATGACCAGGGCCGCGGCGAACCTCAGCGGCCTGTGGATGGGCAGCTTCCGCTATCCCGCCGGCAGCCTGCCGCCGACGCCCTTCCTCGCGCGGATCGAGGACCGTGACGGCGCGCTCAGCGGCACGATCATCGAGCCGAACACGATGGGCCGCTCCAGCGACTCGCTCGAGGCCGTGCTGTCGGGAAGCCGCGCCGGCCGCGCCGTCGACTTCACCAAGACCTATGACGGCGCCAGCGACGCCGCCCATGCCGTCGACTATGTCGGCCGGCTCTCCGGCAACGGCAACAGCGTGACCGGCGTCTGGAGCCTCGCCGATTGGGACGGCACCTTCGAAATGCACCGCGAGGCGGTGTGGGAGGAAGCGGAAGCCGAGGAGGCGGCGGTGGTGAAGGTCGGCTGAGCCAGCGGAGCGCGAGGGCTTTACCCGCAGTCAAGGAAGATATAATATATCATTATGGTAAGGAGCGCGGCGGAACGTGTCGGTGCGGCCTACGCGGCGGCGGGGGCCATGGCAGCCTTCTGGAGCATGATGGCGGCGACGCTGGATGAATTCTGGTGCGGCTGGGGCCCCTGCCGCGACGGCTGGCGGACCGAATATGTGAAGGCCCTGACCCTCACCTGGCAGCCATGGATCGAGAACCCGTCCGACGGCACCCTGCCGACGCCGATCGAGGTGCCGTCCTGCGCGGCGCCGCCGAGGGCGCCCGCCGTGCTGAAGGACGCGCCGCTCCCGCACGGCTTCCGGCCGCGGGCGGAGGAGGTGCAGGGCCTTTACGCCTGCGTCGACGTCGCGGCGCTGGGCAGCGTCGAGTCGGCTTACCTGCTCGGCGGTGCGATCGCCGCGGACGAGCGCCGCCGGCTGCTCGGGCTCGTGCGCGACTGGCGGTTCATCGTGCCGGAAGCGGCGGACGCCGCTCCGGGCTGGCAGAGAATACGCCTGTTCGACGCATCCCGCGCCCTCGAGATGCCGCCCGTGCCTCGCGTCGACTGAGCCGGCTCAGCCGAGGATCCGCGCCAGGCCCCGCGAGAGCTGCACCGCGCCGTTGATCC
>JBKBVA010000180.1:0-5491 GCA_046289665.1 Allosphingosinicella sp. | reverse complement strand
ATTACAGGGCGGCGGTCGAGGAGATGTACGGCGGCACCCGGCTCGGCCGGCAGGAGCTGGACGGCCTCCTCCTCGACGAATTCGAAGGGGCGCTGTGGACGCGGGACCTGCTCGAGAAGGCGCGAACCATCCCCCTCCCTGGGAGGGAGGGGTTGGGGGTGGGTACGCGCGAAGCGCGTTCCGGCACCGCCGGCGCCCCGGCCCCATCGAGCCGCTTCTGCGCCGACCCTCCTTTCGGGGACGGGGCGTTCCGGCGCATTGTGCTCGGCCTCGATCCGCCCGCCTCGACCGGCGGCGACGCCTGCGGCATCGTCGTGTGCGGGCTCGACGCGAACGGCACCGCCTGGGTGCTCGCCGACCTGAGCGCCGGCGGCCTCTCGCCCGAAGCCTGGGCGCGCCGCGTCGCCGCCGCCGCCGCGCAATATGGCGTCGGCCGGATCGTCGCGGAGAAGAACCAGGGCGGCGACATGATCGAGAGCGTGCTGCGCGCCGTCGACGCCGCCCTCCCCGTCCGCCTCGTCCCCGCGACGAAGAGCAAGGCCGCCCGCGCCGAGCCGGTGGCGCTGCGCTTCGAGACCGGGCAGGCGCGGCTGGCGGGCCACTTCCCCGCGCTCGAGGACCAGCTGTGCGCCCTCACCTGGTCCGGCTACCACGGCCCCGGCTCCCCCGACCGCGCCGACGCGATGGTCTGGGCGATGACCGAATTGTTCGGCAAAGCGAAGGGGGAGCCACGGGTGCGGGCGCTTTAGGGGCGCGGATCGGGGGCGGACGCTCGCCGGTTCGCGACGATCAGAGCGGAACCTTGTCGGTGTACAGCCCGATCAGGCCCGCCACGGCCGCGAAGCCGAGCACGAAGAGGACGGCGCCGCCGATCGAGAACGGGCCTCCGCCGATCGCCCCGATGCCGAGCATGACCGGCGCGACGAGGAGCGCGAGGAGGAAATATTCCCCGCCGCGCCGCGGGCTGAACGGCCAGGTCTGCCTGAACCTGCCGCTCGGCCTCGGCTCCGTCTGCCTGCCGGTGCCGCCCTGGGTGCCGGGCGGCGCGACGGTGCAGGCGTGCCTGGACATCTGCACCGTCTGGGGCGTCCCGTGCGGCGTCGAGGTGACGGTGTCCTTCAACAACCAGCGCATCATCCAGAAGGGCTTCGGCTGCTGCTAGGCCGTTCCCGCGCGGTCCGCGTCCCCGTCTCCCCGCCCGCGGGCGGGGAGGCACGGGGCGCGCCGGGGCGGTGAGCGCCGGCCGGGCGCGAACCTTCCGTCGCTGCCCGCCGCGTCAGGCGGCGGTGGCCGGTTCCTTGTCGGCGGCGGCGCCGGTGCGCGGCGCGGCGTCGCGGACGCCCTGGTCGACATGGGCCTCGAACTTGGCGAAATTGTCGACGAACAATTTCACCAGCTTCGCCGCGGTCGCGTCATAGGCGTCCTTGTCGGCCCAGGTCTCGCGCGGGTCGAGGATCGAGCCGTCGACGCCGGGGACGGCGACCGGAACCTCGAAGCCGAAATTCTCGTCGATGCGGAATTCGGCGTCGTTGAGCGAGCCGTCGAGCGCGGCGTTGAGGAGCGCGCGAGTCGCCTTGATCGGCATGCGGCTGCCGGTGCCGTACTTGCCGCCGGTCCAGCCGGTGTTGACCAGCCAGCAGGAGACGTTGCCCTTCGCGATCCGCTCCTTGAGGAGGTTGCCGTAGACGCTCGGGTGGCGCGGCATGAACGGGGCGCCGAAGCAGGTCGAGAAGGTCGCCTCGGGCTCGGTCACGCCGATCTCGGTGCCGGCGACCTTGGCGGTGTAGCCGGAGAGGAAATGGTACATCGCCTGGTCCGGGGTGAGGCGCGCGATCGGCGGCAGCACGCCGAACGCGTCGGCGGTGAGCATGACGACGTTCCTCGGCGGCGGGCCCATATTGTCGGCCGACGAATTGGGGATGAACTCGATCGGATAGGCGCCGCGGGTATTCTCGGCGAGGCTGTTGTCGTCGAGGTCGAGCTCGCGCGTGTCGGGATCGATCACGACATTTTCGAGCACGGTGCCGAACCGCTTCGTCGTCGCGTAGATTTCCGGCTCCGCCTCGGCCGAGAGGCGGATCATCTTGGCGTAGCAGCCGCCCTCGAAGTTGAAGACGGCGCTGTCCGACCAGCCATGCTCGTCGTCGCCGATCAGGGTGCGGCTGGCGTCGGCGGAGAGCGTGGTCTTGCCGGTGCCCGACAGGCCGAAGAAGACGGCGGTGTCGCCGTCGGGGCCGATGTTGGCGGAGCAATGCATCGGCATCACGCCCTCGCGCGGCAGCAGGTAGTTGAGCACGCCGAACACCGACTTCTTCATCTCGCCGGCATAAGCGGTGCCGCCGATCAGGATCAGCTTCTCGGAGAGGTTGACCGCGATCACCGTCTCGGAGCGGCAGCCGTGCTTTGCCGGATCGGCGCGGAAGCTCGGCAGATCGATGATCGTGAAATCGGGGACGAAGCCGGCGAGCTCGGCCGCCTCCGGGCGGACCAGCATGGTGCGGATGAAGAGGTTATGCCAGGCGAGCTCGTTGATCACGCGGACGTTGACGCGGTGCTCGGGCTGGGAGCCGCCGTAGAGGTCGGCGACGAACAGCGTCTGCTGCGCCCCCAGCGCGGCGAGGAAATCGGCCTTGAGCGCGGCGAAATGCTCGGGCGTCATCGACTTGTTGTTGTCCCACCAGATCGAGTCCTCGGTCTCGGCGTCGCGGACGATGAACTTGTCCTTGGCGGAGCGGCCGGTATGGGCGCCGGTCCGGACGACCAGCGGGCCGTCCTTGGCGAGCACGCCTTCGCCGCGCGCCACCGCCTGCTCGACGAGCGCGGGGGTGAGGAGATTCCAGTGAATGTCGGCGGGCGTGTCGATGCCCTGCTCGGCCAATTTATGTGCCGGCACGCGAGTGGCCACGAATTTTCTCCCTGTCTCAAAGACCCTGTGCCGGTGCGCGACGCGCTGGCCCGGCGGTATGGCGCACCCCCTATCGGAGCGGTTCAGCCGCGTCAAAGGGTAGCGCCGCCATATCGGCTGGACTAGAAGCGGGTGGCCTGCAGGGGGCGGGAGAGGGACATGTCGGCCACCATCGCGCTCGTCGACGACGACCGCAACATCCTCACCTCGGTGTCGATCGCGCTCCAGTCGGAAGGCTTCGCGACCCGCGTCTATACGGACGGCGAGACGGCGCTGAAGGCGCTGGTCGACAACCCGCCCGACCTGGCGGTGCTCGACGTCAAGATGCCGCGTATGGACGGCATGGAGCTGCTGCGGCGGCTGCGCGAGAAGACCGAGCTGCCGGTCATCTTCCTCACCTCCAAGGACGAGGAGCTGGACGAGGCACTGGGCCTCGCGATGGGCGCCGACGACTATATCACCAAGCCTTTCTCGCAGCGCCTGCTGATCGCCCGCATCCGCGCGATCCTGCGCCGCGCCGAGCTGCGCGCGAGCCCGCCCGGCGCCGCCGGAGACGGGGCGGAAGAGCCGCAGGCGGCGCAGATCGTGCGCGGGCGGCTGGCGATGGACCCGGCCCGCCACCGCGTCTCGTGGGACGGCAAGGACGTGACGCTGACCGTCACCGAATTCATGATCCTGGAAGCGCTCGCGCAGCGGCCCGGCGTCGTCAAATCGCGCAACCAGCTGATGGACGTCGCCTACCAGGACGACATCTATGTCGACGACCGCACCATCGACAGCCACATCAAGCGCCTGCGGCGCAAGTTCCGCGAGGCCGACCCCGAATTCAAGGCGATCGAGACGCTCTACGGCGTAGGCTACCGCTTTGGCGAGGAATGACCCGGAACGCGGCGAAGACCAGCCCGAGCTGGCGGTGCGCTGGACCCGGCGCTGGACGCTCCTCCACCGCATCCTCGCGATCAACATCTTCGCCCTCGCCATGCTGGCCGGGAGCCTGTTCTACCTCGACGGGTTTCGCGGCCGGCTGACCGCCGAAGCGCTGCGCGACGCGAAGAGCGACGTCCGCGTCGCGGCCCTGGCGCTGCAGGTCGCCGCGCCGGGGCAGCGCCGCGTCCTGCTGCGCCGGCTCGGGCAGGAATCGGGCGTGCGGCTGCGGCTCTACGCGCCCACCGGGGAGCGGCGGATGGACAGCTGGGACGGCGCGCCGCCGACCTACGAGCTGCGCGATCCGGCCGAGGAGCCGCTGCGCAAGAACATCGCGCGGCTGCTCGACAACGTCTTCGACGCGATCGTTGCCGAACGGCGGCCGCCCGATTTCACCCCGCCCGAGGTCGACAGCCTCGCCGCCTGGCCCGAGGCGGAGCAGGCGCTCGGCACCGGCGAGACCCGGACGATGCTGCGCCGCGCGCCGGAAGGGACGCCCTTCATCTCGGCCGCCGCGCCGGCGCCGGGCACGGACGGCGTGCTGCTTCTCACCCGCAACGCGCGCGACATACGCGGCGTGGTGCGCAACGAGCGGATGACGCTCGGCATCGTCCTGCTCGTCGCCCTGCTGCTTTCGGTATTGCTGTCCCTGTTCCTCGCGCGGACCATCGCGATCCCGCTGCGCCGGCTGGCGCGGGCGGCGCACCGGGTGCGGCTGGGCCGCGCGCGCGAGGTCGACGTCCCCCGCCTCCCCGCCCGCCGCGACGAGATCGGCCTTCTCGCCCGGGCGCTGCACGACATGACCCAGTCGCTGCGGGCGCGGATCGACGCGACCGAATCCTTCGCCGCCGACGTCACCCACGAGCTCAAGAACCCCCTCGCCTCGCTGCGTTCGGCGGTGGACAGCCTGGAGCGGGTCGGCGATCCGGCCCTGCGCGAGCAATTGCTCGACGTCGCCCGCCACGACGTCGCCCGGCTCGACCGGCTGATCGTCGACATCGCCGAGGTCTCCCGCCTCGACGCCGAACTCTCCCGCGCCCGCTTCGAGCCGGTCGACCTCGGCCAGCTGATCGAGTCGCTGCTCGGCCTGTGGGAGCCGCGGGCGCAGGCGCGGCAGGTGCGCCTCGCCTTCGCCCGCCCGCGCAGCGGCACCGCCGTCATCCTGGGCGACGAATCCCGCCTCGCCCGCGCCATCGACAATCTCGTCGACAACGCCATCTCGTTCACGCCGCCGGGCGGGCTGGTCGAGATCGCCGCCGCCCATATCGAGGGCGAGGTGGTGGTGAGCGTCGAGGACGAAGGGCCGGGCGTGCCGCAGGAAGCGCGCGAGGCGATCTTCCGCCGCTTCCACAGCCTGCGCCCCTCGGGCGAGGCCTTCGGGCGCCATTCCGGCCTCGGCCTCGCCATCGTCAAGGCGACGGTGGAGGGCCATGACGGCACCGTCTCGGTCGAGGACCGCCACGACGGGCAGCGCGGCGCGCGCTTCGTCCTGTGCTTTCCGGAGGCGCCGCAATGAGCGAGACCGTCCATGCCTCCTGCGTCGCGATCGGCGGCCGCGCGGTGCTGATCGCCGGGCGCTCGGGGAGCGGCAAGTCCGACCTCGCCCTGCGCCTCATCGACCGCGGGGCGCGGCTGGTCAGCGACGATTATACGATCCTCACC
>JBKBVA010000017.1:0-19544 GCA_046289665.1 Allosphingosinicella sp. | reverse complement strand
GGCGAAGGCGGGGATCCCGGCGCGCAAGAGGCGCCATCGGTCCGTGCAGCCCTCCCTTTGCGCCGGCGCCTGCTCTCGACGAGGTCCCGGCCTTCGCCGGGACGACGAACCGGGGGGCCGTCTCTCCGGCAATTGTCTCGGCCCCGACGCGGCGAGGCCCCGGCTTTCGCCGAAGCCCCTCCTTCTCGTAGTAAGTCCGGAAAGCGGCGTTACCGCCCCTGGCTGCGCCAGCGCTTGACGACGCGGGCGACCATCGCTTCCTCGTCGCCGGTCTGGCGCCACAGCTCGGAGAAGAGCGGATCGGAGGAGGCCGGGCGGCGGTCCCGCTCGAGATCGTCGAAGGCGACGCGGATCGGGATGGCGACGCCTTCGCCGCAGACGATGCATTCGCGGTTGCGGAGCGCCGGGATCACGTCGAGGAAGCCGCGCGCGCCCTCCGGCATGGCGTTCTTCACGAACTGCTGGTCGCGATCGTTGTTGAGGCGCATCGCGATGATCGTGCCGCACTGGGAGAGCACGCCTTCGGCAAGGTCGGACGGCCGCTGGGTGATGAGGCCGAGGGAGACGCCGTATTTGCGGCCTTCCTTGGCGATCCGCTCCAGCACCTTCCGGACCGCCTGGCCGCTGCCGGTCTTGTCGGCGGGCACGTAGCGGTGCGCTTCCTCGCAGACGAGGAGGACGGGGCGGGGCACTTCGTTGCGCGACCAGATGGCGTAATCGAACACCAGGCGCGAGAGCACGGCGACCACCACCGAGACGATGTCCGTCGGCACGCCCGAGACGTCGACGATCGAGATCGGCTTGCCCTTGGCGGGCAGTCGGAAGATCTTCGAGATGAAGCTCGTCATGCTGTCGGCGATCAGCATGCCGGAGAACATGAAATGGTAGCGCGGATCGGCCTTCAGTTCGTCGATCTTGGTCTTGAGCCGCATGTAGGGCGCGGTGTCCGTCGCCTTGTTGAGGAGGCCCATTTCGTTGCTGATCGCGCTCGACAGGTCCGACAAGGCGTAGGGGATCGGCGAATCGACGGTGAGCTTGGTCATGCCTTCCGCCGCGCGGTTCTTGGCGCGGGCCTGGAGCAGGCACTTGGCGAGAATGTCCATGTCGCGCTGCCGCTCGGAGCCGGACGAGGTGATCAGCACCTCGCAATGCTCCTCGAAGTTCATCAGCCAGTAGGGCATCGCCAGGTTTTCGACGTTGAACAATTCGCCCACGCCCTTGAACGCGGCCGAATATTCGCCGTGCGGGTCGATCATCACGATGTGACCCTCGGGCGAGATGTCGCAGATGCGGTGCATGATCAGCGCCGCCGAGGTCGACTTGCCGGTGCCGGTCGAGCCGAGCAAAGCGAAATGCTTGCCGAGCAGGGCGTCGACATAGAGCGCGCCGCGCACGTCCGTGGTCGGATAGACGGTGCCGATCTCTATATTGGCGCGCTCGTCGGCGGCGAACATCTGCTTCATGTCGTCGCCGCTCACCGGATGGACCTTGGCGCCCGGCGTCGGATAGCTGGAGATGCCGCGGCGGAAATTGACCAGCTTGCCGGTCTGCTCGTGCTCGTCGCCCTCGCCGAGGAAGTCCATGTCGGCGACGACGCTGCTGCTCTCGCCGTCGTGGAGGCGCAGGGTCCGCACGTTGCCGAGTAGCCAGCGCGAGCCGACCGAGATCTTCACATGGCCGCCGACCTGGCCGGAAAGAGCGATGCTCGGATCGGCATGGCCGGCAAGCTCGGCGAGGCGTGACCCTTCCAGCTCGATCCGGGCGCCGCCGCCGCCGATTTCGAGCACCCGCCCGATCGTCCCCTGCCGCGCGGCTTCGAGGATCACCGGCCGGATGGTCGGAACGAAGTCCTCGGCGTCTTCGGCGCGGGGCGGGTTCTGGAAGTTCATCATATCCATGGCGGCTTGCCGTCTCCGGGGCAGTTGATCGTGCCGCCTCCATAACGGGAGAGGGTAAACAACTGCTTTTCAACGGCTCTCGGGCGAATCCGGCCGGTCCCGCGACGGGCCGTCAGCCCCGGCGGAAGATCGCGCTCGCCCCCCAGCCGAGCAGCAGCGACAGGGTGACGGCGACGAGGCCGTAGACGAACGACCAGCGCTGGGCGGCGTTCGAGACGAAGCGTTCGAAACCGAGCTTCTCGATGTGGATCTCGCGCACGGCGCCGGCGAGGACGCGGCCGTCGCGGATCAGGAAGGTCTCGGCCGTATAGTCGCCGACCGGCACCTGGGCCGGGATGTCGATCCGGGCGCGGTAGAGCACGCCTTCGGTGATCTTCACCCCGTCCGGATCCTCGCGGTAGAGCTGCCGGCGCTGCATCAGGTCGACGAGCCCCTCTTCGAACCGGCGCTGCACCTCCTGCGGCTTGCCGCTGCCGGGCGAGAGCTGGAGGTTCTGCAAGCCCAGCTCGTAGATCGCCGCGGTGCGCTCGTCGACCAGCTCGCCGAGCGGGCGGGAGGAGGCCACTGCGTAGAAAGAGGGCGCCGAGCGGAAGCGGGCGGCCTCGACGTTCATCCAGACGCCGGCGACCTTCTGCTTCTCGCGCACCACCAGGGGCTGGACCGGCCCCTTCACCACGACCGCGATATGGGCGTCGTCGTGCGGCGCGCGGCCGCCGGGATAGAGGATCGCGCCGAACAGCAGCAATTCCGCGCCGGTGAAGGAATAGCGTATCTCGATCCGGCTCTGCGACACGTCCGGCACCAGCTTGGGCTTGGCCTGGCCGAGCAAAAGGGGCGCGAGGAGGAGCAGGAGGAGCGCCCTCACAGCACCTGCACCGTATAGATTTCCTCCGGCCGCCAGCCGAGCCCGATCGCCATCCGGACGGCGACGCCGAGGATGATGATCGCGAGCGCCATGCGCAGCAGCTCCGGCTTCGCCTTCTGGGCGAGGCGGGCGCCGAACTGGACCCCGATCACGCTGCCGAGCAGGAGGAGGCCGGCGAGCACGATGTCGACCGACTTGGTGGTGGTGGCGTGGATGAGGGTGGTGGCGGCGGTGACGAACAGGATCTGGAGCAAGGACGTGCCCACCACCACCTGCGCCGACATGCCGAGAATGTAGATCATCGCCGGCACGACGATGAAGCCGCCGCCGACGCCGAGCAGGACGGTGAGGATGCCGGCGACGAAGCCGAGCAGCAAAGGCGCGAAGGGCGAGATGTAGAGGCCGGAGCGGTAGAAGCGCCAGCGCATCGGCAGGGCCGCGATCAGCGGATTGTGCCGCCGCGGCTTCTTCGCGTTCTCCTTCGGCTTCAGGATGTCGAGCGCGGTCGCCGCTTCCTTCGCCATCAGCACCCCGATCGTGCCGAGCAGGATGACGTAGAGCAAGGCGATGACGGTATCGATCTGCCCGCCTTGCTGGAGCAGCCGGAACAGGCCGCCGCCGGCCAGCGCCCCGATCAACCCGCCGGCGATGATCACCGCGCCCATCCGGTTGTCCACCCCCTTGCGGCGGCGGTGGGCGAGCACGCCCGAGACGCTGGTGCCGGTGATCTGGGTGGTCGCCGAGGCGACGGCGACGGGCGGCGGGATGCCGTAGAAGATCAGGATCGGCGTGGTCAGGAAGCCGCCGCCGACCCCGATCATCCCGGTCAGCAGCCCCACCACCCCGCCGAGCGCGACGATCACCAGCGCGTTGACCGACAGTCCTGCAATGGGAAGGTAAATGTCCACCCGATCGTGGTTAGCCGCTGCGGGCGCCGAGCGGAAGACGCGGGAGCGCGAGGGCTGCGCGGGCAATTACGGGCTTCCCAGCCCCGTCCCGCCGCCGCTATGGCGCCCGCAATGTCCACCACCCGCTCCAAGTCCCGCTCCGCCGCCCGCCTCGCCGCGGTGCAGGCGCTCTACCAGCACGAAATGGAGCAGACGCCGATCCCGCAGCTGCTCCACGAATTCCACCACCACCGCCTGGGGGCCACCATCGAGGGCGCCCAATATGCCGATGCCGAGGTCGATTTCTTCGACGATCTGGTGAGCGGCGTGAACGCCCGCAGCGCCGAGCTCGACGAACGCATCTCCGCCCGCCTCGCCAAGGACTGGTCGCTGGCCCGTCTCGACCGGCCGATGCGCCAGATCCTGCGCGCCGGCACCTACGAGCTCGTCGCGCGGATCGACGTCCCCACCGGATCGATCATCTCCGAATATGTCGACGTGGCGAAGGCCTTTTACGACAAGCGCGAGGCGTCGTTCGTCAACGGCCTGCTCGATGCCGTCGCGAAGGACGTGCGGACGTGATCCTCGATCCTCCCCGGGACGGGGAGGGGGACCGCGCGCAGCGCGGTGGAGGGGGCCTGGCGCTAAAGGCGATACGCGCGTTCGAACGCTCCGCATTTTTCTGCGCCCCCCCTCCACCATGCTGCGCATGGTCCCCCTCCCCGTCCCGGGGAGGACTGCCATGACCGCCGAATCCGCCTTCATCGCCGCGATGCGCGCGCTTGCCACCCATCCCGGCGCGCGGGGGCTCGCCGACGATGCGGCGGTGCTGGAGGTGGGCGGCGCCCGGCTCGTCCTGACCCACGACATGCTGGTCGAGGGCGTCCATTTCCTGGCCGACGATCCGCCCGAAGACGTGGCGTGGAAGCTGGTCGCGGTGAACCTCTCCGATCTCGCCGCCAAGGGCGCGAGCCCGCTCGCCCTGCTGCTCGGCTACAGCCTCGGCGCGGAGGATTGGGACGCGGCCTTCGCGCGCGGCCTCGGCACCGCCCTCTCCGCCTTCGGCCTTCCCCTGATCGGCGGCGACACCGTCTCGGCCCCCGCGAACGCGCCGCGCGCGCTCGGCCTCACCGCGATCGGCGAGGCGGCGGGCGAGGTTCCGTCGCGCGCCGGGGCGCGGCCGGGGGACGACCTGTGGGTCAGCGGCAGCATCGGCGATTCCGGGGCGGGCCTGCGCGTCCTCAGGGGCGAACTCGAAGACTGTCCCGCCCTCGCCGAACGCTACCGCAGCCCCCGACCGCGGCTCGAGGCGGGACGGAGGCTCGCCCCCCTCGTCTCCGCGATGATGGACGTCTCGGACGGCCTCCTCCTCGATGCCGCCCGCATCGCCGTGGCGAGCCGGACCGGGATCGAGATCGACCTCGCCTTCGTCCCGCTCTCCGCCGCCTTCCTCGCCGCGCTCGGCGAGGATCGCGAGGCGCGGCTGTTCGCCGCCACGTCGGGCGACGATTACGAATTGCTGTTCAGCGCCGATCCCGCCCGGGCGGCCGACATCCTCGCGCTCGGCGAGGAGATCGGCCTGCCCTTCGCCCGCATCGGGGCGGTCGCCGCGGGGCGCGGGCTGACGCTGGTCGAGCGCGGCGCGCCGGTGCCGCTCCCGGAGCGGCTCGGCTACGAGCACGGCTGAGCATCTTCTCTGTTGTTGTTGAAACCTGCTTCCCGGCACCGTAAGACGCCGGGCACATCCGGGCGCCTTGCGCGCCGGGCCGTTCGGCCTGTCCGGAGACAAGAGGACCCCCGCCGAGGTCTCTGGCCGCGGCGGGGTAAATGAATCAGGGGAAGGAAGCTTTGCAATGACCGTCGTGCTCATCGCCATAGCCTGCGGCTTAATCGCAGTGGTCTACGGCATCGTCACCAGCATGCAGGTGCTCCGCGCATCTCCGGGCAACGAGCGCATGGTCGCCGTCGCCGCGGCGATCCAGGAAGGCGCCAAGGCCTATCTCGGCCGCCAGTACACCACCATCGCGATCGTCGGCGTCGTCGTCGCCGCCCTCGTCTTCCTGTTCCTCGGGCTCACCGAAGCGGTCGCCTTCGCGATCGGCGCCTTCCTGTCGGGCGTCGCCGGCTATGTCGGCATGAACATCTCGGTCCGCGCCAACGTGCGCACCGCCGAAGCCGCCCGCACGTCGCTGCAGCGCGGCCTCACCGTCGCCTTCCGCGCCGGCGCGATCACCGGAATGCTTGTCGCCGGCCTCGCCCTCCTCGCCATCGCCGGCCTGTTCTACGGCCTCGTCGAGATCGGCGGCGCGGACCTCGGCAGCGGCGAAGAGCGCCGCGAAGTCGTCAACGCGCTCGTCGCGCTCGCCTTCGGCGCCTCGCTCATCTCGATCTTCGCCCGTCTCGGCGGCGGCATCTTCACCAAGGCGGCCGACGTCGGCGCCGACCTCGTCGGCAAGGTCGAGGCGGGAATCCCGGAAGACGATCCCCGCAACCCGGCCGTGATCGCCGACAATGTCGGCGACAATGTCGGCGACTGCGCCGGCATGGCCGCCGACCTGTTCGAAACCTATGTCGTCACCGTCGGCGCCACGATGGTGCTCACCGCCCTGCTGGTCGCCGGCAGTGCAGCGGAGCTCACCGCGCTCATGGCCCTGCCGCTGATCATCGGCGGCGTCTGCATCATCACCTCGATCATCGGCACCTTCATGGTCCGCCTCGGCGGCAAGCAGTCGATCATGGGCGCCCTCTACAAGGGCTTCTGGACGACCGCGATCCTGTCGGTTCCCGCCATCTATTACGTGATGACGCGGACCCTCGACGACATGAACGCCGTCATCGGCGGCGCCCGCGAAGCGGCCGGCCTCGATGTCGAGGCGGATGTCGCCGCGACCGCGGTCACCGACGGCTTCACCGGCATGGACCTGTTCTGGTGCACCCTCGTCGGCCTCGCCGTCACCGGCCTGCTGGTGTGGATCACCGAATATTATACCGGCACCAACTACCGGCCGGTGAAGTCGATCGCCAAGGCCTCGGAGACCGGCCACGGCACCAACGTCATCCAGGGCCTTGCGATCAGCCTCGAATCGACCGCCATGCCGACCATCGTCATCTGCGCCGGCATCATCGTATCCTACCAGCTCGCCGGCCTCATCGGCATCGCCTTCGCGGCGACCTCGATGCTCGCGCTCGCCGGCATGGTGGTGGCTCTGGACGCCTACGGCCCCGTCACCGACAATGCCGGCGGCATCGCCGAAATGTCGGGCATGGAGGAGGAAGTGCGGACCCGCACCGACGCCCTCGATGCGGTCGGCAACACCACCAAGGCGGTGACCAAGGGCTATGCGATCGGCTCCGCCGCGCTCGCCGCCCTCGTCCTGTTCGGCGCCTATACGACCGATCTGGAGGAATATGCCGGAGAGCTCGGCATCGGCGTCGCGGGCGTCGATTTCTCGCTCTCCAACCCCTACGTGGTCGTCGGGCTGCTGCTCGGCGCCCTGCTGCCCTACCTGTTCGGCGCGATGGGCATGACGGCGGTCGGCCGCGCGGCGGGCGACGTCGTCATCGACGTGCGCGACCAGTTCCGCAACAATCCGGGGATCATGGACGGCACCAGCCGCCCGAACTACGCCCGCACCGTCGATCTCGTCACCAAGGCGGCGATCAAGGAGATGATCGTGCCGTCGCTCCTCCCGGTGCTGGCGCCGATCGTCGTCTATTTCGCCATCGCGGCGATCGGCGGGCGCGAGCAGGGCTTCGCCGCGCTCGGCGCCCTGCTGCTCGGCGTCATCATCTCGGGCCTGTTCGTCGCCATCTCGATGACCTCGGGCGGCGGCGCCTGGGACAATGCCAAGAAGTATATCGAAGACGGCAATTACGGCGGCAAGGGCTCGGAAGCCCACAAGGCCGCGGTCACCGGCGACACGGTGGGCGATCCGTACAAGGATACGGCGGGCCCCGCCGTCAATCCGATGATCAAGATCACCAACATCGTCGCCCTGCTCCTCCTCGCCGCTCTGGCGGCGGGCGGCGGCGCCTGAGCCGACCGGCCTCGCCGGCGTGAGAAAGCCCCGCCCGGAGCCGATCCGGGCGGGGTTTTTCTTTGCGCATTGAAGGCGTTGCGCGGTGCGCGGGACGCTGTAGGATCGCCTCCGTATCTGCGGGGGGCTGACGATGCGCATTGCGAAGACTTTCGGGGCGGCCTTGCTGCTGCTCGCCGGTCAGGCGCCGGCTGCGGCGGCGCCGCCCAAGCCGATTCCCATCGAGGCGCTGGCCGAGCGGCCCTTCATCGCCGATCCGGTCCTCTCGCCCGACGGCAGGTGGATCGCCGCCCGCGTCTATGCCGGCGATGCGACGCAGCTCGCCATCTACGACCTCAAGGCCGCCCGCGACACGCCTCCCACCATCGTGCCGGGCGCCGGCAATGCGCGCTGGTTCTCCTGGGCGGGCAGCGACCGGCTGCTGATCGGCCAGACCCTGTTCACCCTCGTCATCGGCGCGATTCCCCTGTCGTTCACCCGGCTCGACCGATACGAGCTGTCGACCAAGAAGATGCTCTCGCTGGAGACCGGCGGCGGGGTCACCGGGGACGACGTCATCTTCACCGATCCCGAAGGCCGCTACCTGCTCCTCTCCGCGCAGAAGGATCTCGACGATTCGCCCTCGGTCCACCGGGTCGATCTCGCCACCGGCACCTCGGTGGAAATCCAGAAGAAGCAGCGCGACATCTGGAACTGGGTGAGCGGTTCGGCCGGCAACATCCGCCTCGGCATCAGCTACGGGGACAACGGCCGCTGGACCGTCTACCGGCGCGATCCGGCGAGCGGCGCGCTCCGGAAGCTGGCGAAGGGCAAGCAGCCGGAGCCGGACAGCGCGGTCGATTCGATCGCGATGCTGCCCGGCAGCGAGAGCGGGGTCATCGTCACCAACGAGCGGACCGGCCGCTTCGGCGTCTACCAATATGATCTGCGCACCGCGACGGTCGGCGAGGCGATCTTCGAGCATCCCCGCGTCGACGTCACTCTCCCGATCGTCTCCGCCGACGGCACCGGCATCGCCGGCGTCAGCTACGAGGACGAGACGCCGCAGGTCCGCTGGATCGATCCGGCGCTGGGCGAGATCCAGGCGCAGGTCGACCGCACCTTCCCGGGCAAGGTCAACCGGCTCGTCTCGCGCAACCGGGACGATTCGATCATCCTCATCTGGACCGGCAGCGCCGACGATCCCGGCGCCTTCTACGTGTTCGACCGCAAGGCGCGCCGCATGGACGCCTTCGCCGCGCCGCACGAGAAGCTCGCCGAGGTGAAGATGGCGGCGGTGAAGCCGGTGCGCTACCGCGCCCGCGACGGGGTCGAGATTCCCGGCTATCTCACCCTGCCGCAGGGCCGCGAGGCGAAGGGCCTGCCGCTGATCGTGATGCCGCACGGCGGCCCGTTTCACCGGACCAGTTACAGCTTCGATCCGTGGGTCCAGCTGCTGGCCGACCGCGGCTACGCCGTCCTCCAACCCAATTTCCGCGGCTCCACCGGCTACGGGCGCGCCTTCGTCGAGCGCGGCTACGGCCAGATGGGCCTCGCCATGCAGGACGATCTCGACGACGGCGTCGCCTGGCTGGCGGAGCAGGGGACGATCGATCCGAAGCGGGTCTGTCTCGTCGGCGCCTCCTATGGCGGCTATGCGGCGCTGTGGGGCGCGATCCGCAATCCGGAGAAATATCGCTGCGCGGTGAGCTTCGCCGGCGTCACCGACATCCGCGCCGTTCTCAAGCACAATGCCCGCATGTTCGTCGCCAGCCGCTATTCGAAGCTTCACCGCCGCAAGATCGAAGGCGAGGAGAAGCGCGACCTGGCGGCGGTGTCCCCGCTCCAGCAGGCGGCGCGGCTGCGCGTGCCGGTGCTCCTCGCCCATGGCGAGCGCGACACGACCGTGCCCGCCGAACAGAGCCGCAAGCTGTTCGCCGCCCTGCGGGCGAAGGGGATTGCTGTCCAGGGCGCCTTCTACCCGGGTTCCGGCCACGATCTCGAACGTGCGGCCGACGGGCTCGACTTCATGCGCCGCATGGAGGCCTTTCTGGAGCTGCACAATCCGCCCTCGCTTCCGGCCGATGCCGCGGCCCGCGCGCCCCGGCCGGTGTCGGCGCTCATTGCTGCGAGCGAACTCGACGAGGGACAGCGCAAGAAGTCGAAGCGCCAGGCGGTCGACATCGCCTATCGCGTCGCGGCGGACGGCCGGGTGGAGGGCTGCTCTGTCACCCAGTCGAGCGGGGTCAAGGCGCTCGACCAGGACGTGTGCCGCATCGCCGAAGAGCGCTTCCAGTATCGCCCGGCTCTGTCCGCCGCCGGCGTGCCGGAGCCGGGTACGTCGCGCTACAGCCTCAGCTGGGCCGCCGCCGAAACGACCGCGACCGGGACGCGCTAGGGCCCCGCTTCCCTTTTCGCGGCCGTCCCGCTATGGCGGCGCGAATTTTTCTGGTGAGCCCGCGGAAGGATAGATGGCCAAGGAAGAACTGCTCGAGATGCGGGGACAGGTGGTGGAGCTGCTGCCCAACGCCATGTTCCGCGTCCGCCTCGAGAACGACCACGAAATTCTCGGCCACACCGCCGGCAAGATGCGCAAGAATCGCATCCGGGTCCTCGTCGGAGACGAGGTGCTGGTCGAGCTGACGCCCTACGATCTCACCAAGGGCCGGATTACCTACCGTTTCAAATGACCGCGGCCCCGCGCCGGTGCGCCTCGTCCTCGCCTCGGCGAGCCCCCGGCGGCTCGACCTGCTGGCCCGCTTGGGCGTCGTGCCCGATGCGGTGCGCCCCGCCGAGATAGACGAGACGCCGCGCAAGGCGGAACGGCCCATCGATTATGCCTGCAGGATGGCGGCCGAAAAGGCCGCGGCGGCGGCGGTCGCCGGGAGCATCGTGCTCGCCGCCGACACGGTGGTCGCGGCCGGACGGCGGATCCTGCCGAAGACCGAAACCGAGGCCGAGGCGCGCGCCGCCCTCTCCCTCCTCTCCGGGCGCCGGCACCGGGTCCACAGCGCCGTCGCCGTCACCGACGGGGCCGGCACCACCCGCCACCGCCTCTCTACCACCGTCGTCGCGTTCAAACGCCTCAGCGAGGACGAGCTCGCCGCCTATCTCGCCTCGGGCGAGTGGCAGGGCAAGGCCGGGGGCTATGCGATCCAGGGGCGGGCGGAGGCGCTGGTCCGCTTCCTGTCCGGCTCCCATTCGGGGGTGATGGGCCTGCCGCTCTACGAAACGCGCGCTTTGCTGCGCGCCGCCGGCTATCCGCTTGGCTGAGTGGCTGTTCGAAGAGGGGATCGGCGAGACGCGCGCCATCCTTGTCGAGGACGGCGCGATCGTGGAAGCCACCCTCGAGCTTCCCGGATCGATGCGGACCGGCGCGGTGCTGGACGGGCGGCTGGCCCGCATCCTCGTCTCCGGCCGCCGTGGTCTCGTTCTGACGGAGGAAGGCGAGGCGATGCTCGAGCCGCTGCCGCCGGCGCTCACCGAAGGCCAGAAGCTCCGCGTCGAGATCGTCCGCGAGGCCATTCCCGAGGCGGGGCGGCCGAAGCTCCCCAAATGCCGGGCTACCGAGGAGGAATTGCGGCGCGGGCCGACGCTCGTCGACCGCATCGGCGACGCAATCCGCAGCGCGCCGCCGGGGCCCGACCGTTTCGAGGCGGCGGGCTGGAGCGAGCTGCTGGAGGAAGCGGCGGGCGGCGAGATCGTCTTTGCCGGCGGCGCTCTGCGCATGAGTCTTACCCCCGCCATGACCCTGTTCGATGTCGATGGTGCGCTTTCCCCGGCGGAGCTCGCCGTGGCGGGCGCGGCGGCGGCAGCGCGGGCGATCAGGCGGATGGGCATAACGGGCTCGATCGGCATCGATCTTCCCACCGTGCCCGGCAAGGCCGAGCGCCAGGCCGCGGCCGAGGCAATCGACGCCATCCTCCCCCATCCGTTCGAGCGGACCGGGGTCAACGGCTTCGGCTTCGTCCAGATCGTCCGCCGCCGCACCCGCCCCTCCTTGCCCGAGCTGCTGCAGGGCGATCCGGTCGGCGCCGCGGCGCGGGCGCTGCTGCGGCGGGCGGAGCGGGCAGGCGGCGCCGGCACGCGCACCCTCACCGCCGCGCCGCCGGTCGTCGCCCGTATCGAGGCGGAAGCGGGCTGGGCGGAGGCGCTTTCCCGCCGCATCGGCGCCCCGGTCGCCTTGCGGGCGGAGCCCGGCCTCGCCATATCGGCCGGCCATGTCCAAAGCCTCGCCCCCTGAAAGCCGCCGCCGCGGCGACTGTCCGATCTGCGCCAGCCCGGCGGCGCCGGCCCACGCCCCGTTCTGCAGCCGCGGCTGCCGCGACCGCGACCTGCTGAAGTGGCTCGGCGACGGCTATCGGGTGCCGGGACCGCCGGCGCTCGACCCGTCCGGCGAAGACGCGTCATCCGGGCTGGACAGCGAGGTCCAGCCGCCTCTATAGGCGCCGCTTGCCGCGTTCGCGCGCCAGGCCCAGGTAGCTCAGTTGGTAGAGCACGTGACTGAAAATCACGGTGTCGGCGGTTCGATTCCGCCCCTGGGCACCATCCTCCCCTCCCGCTGAAGAGCGCCGCCTTTACAAGCCCGCCGCCGGGTGCATGGTGGCGGGCCATGGCACTTCCTCCTCTCGACTGCCTGCGCATCGGCTTCGTCGGCGCCGGCTTCATCGCCAATTTCCACCTCGAGGCGCTGGTCGCCGTGCGCAACGTGCGCGTCGCCGGCGTGTTCAGCCCGCGCGCGGAGCGGCGCGAGGCGGCGGCGGCGAAGGCTGAGGCGCTCGGCCTCGGCCCGTGCCGCGCCTTCGCGAGCCTCGAGGAGATGCTGTCCTCCGGCGCGATCGACGCGGTCTGGCTGCTCGGCCCGAACCACGCGCGGCTGGAGACGATGCGAGAGATCGCCGCGCTCGCCGCCGCGCGGCGGGCCGGTGCGCTGCGCGCCATCGCCTGCGAGAAGCCGCTCGCCCGCACCTTGGCCGAGGCGCGCGAGATGCTGCGCCTCGCCGGCGAGGCGGGGCTGCTCCACGGCTATCTCGAAAACCAGCTGTTCATGCCGGCGGTGCAGCGCGGGCGCGAGATCGTCTGGCGCCGCGCGGTGCCGGAAAGCGGCCGCCCCTACATCGCCCGCGCCACCGAGGAGCATGCCGGGCCGCACGAGCCCTGGTTCTGGCAGGGCGAGAAGCAGGGCGGCGGCGTGCTGCTCGACATGATGTGCCACAGCGTCGAGGCGGGCCGTTTCCTGCTCACCGAGCCCGGCGCGGCGCGCACGTCCCTCAAGCCCGTCGCCGCCACCGCCTCGGTCGCGACGCTGAAATGGGCGCGGCCCGAATATGCCGGGCGGCTCAGGCAGGCGATGGGCGCGGAGGTCGACTATGCCCGTCGCCCGGCCGAGGATTTCGCCCGCGGCCTCGTCACCTTCGAGGACGAAGCCGGCAACCCGCTGATCGTCGAGGCGACCACGTCGTGGGCCTATGTCGGCGCGGGCCTCAGGATCACGCTCGAATTGCTCGGCCCCGAATATGCGATGGAGTTCAACTCGCTGGGCTCCGGCCTCAAGGTCTTCCTCGGCGGCGAGGGCGGCGCGAGAGGCGGCGAGGACCTGGTCGAGAAGCAGAATGCCGAGCGCGGGCTGATGCCGGTGCTGGAGGACGAGGCGGCGGCCTACGGCTATGTCCACGAGAACCGCCATTTCGTCGAGGCCTTCCGCCGCGGCGCGATGCCGGAGGAGACGTTCGCGGACGGAGTCGCCGTGGTGGCGATGCTGATGGCGCTCTATCGCTCCGCCGAGCTCGGCCGCACCGTCGCGCTCGACGAGCCGGAGCTGGAGGATTACGTGCCGGCGGTCGCGCGGGCCGAGGCGCCGCTCGTCTGATCCGGCCTCACCAAAACAGGGTGTAGAGCGCGACGAGGATCGCGACGACGCCGAGCGCGCCCCAGTTGAAGCCGCTCGTCGTGCGATAGTCTATGTCGTCGGTGCGGATGCGGTCGGCCTGCTTCTGCGTGCCCAGCAGGCTCACCGCCACCGCCAGCCCCAGGGCGAGCAGGAAGACGAGGCCGACCCGGTCCATGAACGGCAGCTCCGGCCAGGCGAGCTTCAGCACGATCGACAAGGCGAACGATCCGATCGCCCCGGCCAGCGCCCCCGCCTCGGTCGCCCGCTTCCAGAACAGGCCGAGCAGGAAGATGACGACGATGCCCGGCGTGAAGAAGCCGGTATATTCCTGGATGTACTGAAAGCCCTGCTCGAAGCCGGCGAGCAGCGGCCGGGCGGCGATCACCGCGACGACGATAGCGACGCAGGCGACGATGCGGCCGACGGTGACGAGGTGCTTCTGCGCCAGCTCCTCGTCGCTATAGTTCCGGAACCGGTCAAACTTGGCGTAGAAATCGAGCGTGAAGATGGTCGAGATCGAGTTGAGCATCGATCCCAGCGATGAGACGATCGCCGCCACCAAAGCCGCGAAGACGAGGCCGAGCAGGCCGGCGGGAAGCAGCGCCATCATCGCCGGATAGGCCTGGTCGGGCTGCTCGAGGTCGGGCACCAGGCTGAGCGCGGCGATGCCCGGCAGGACGACGATCAGCGGCATCAGCAGTTTCAGGAACGCCGCGAAGACGATGCCCTTCTGCGCCTCGGCGAGGTCCTTGGCGGCGAGGGCGCGCTGGATGATGTATTGGTTGAACCCCCAGTAGCTGACGTTCATGATCCACATGCCGCCGATCAGCACCGAAATGCCGGGCAGGTCCTTGTAGAAGGGGTGGTCGGGCGAGAGGATCATGTCGAAATGGCCGCGCTGGTCGGTCCACAGCGTCTGCAGCCCCGCAACCATGCCGCCGTCCCCGCCGATGCGCGACAGAGCGAGACCGAGCACGACGAGGCCGCCCAGGATCAGCAGCACGGTCTGCACCACGTCGGTCAGCGCCACCGCCTTCAGCCCGCCGTAGAGCTGGTAGGCGAGCGCGAAGGCGCCGAGCAGGGCGATGATGAGCAGCTGGTCGAGGCCGGTCACCCGCCCGATCGCCAGCGAGCCGAGCCACAGCACCGAGGTGAGGTTCACGAAGACGTAGAGGCCGAGCCAGAACACCGCCATCACGGTGCGGATGCGCACGCCGTACCGCTCTTCGAGGAATTGCGGCATCGTGTAGATGCGATTCCTGAGGAACACCGGCAGGATGAACTTGCCGACCAGGATCAGGGTCGCGGCGGCCATCCATTCGTAGGAGGCGATGGCGAGGCCGATCGCATAGCCGGAGCCCGACATGCCGATGATCTGCTCGGCCGAGATGTTGGCCGCTATCAGCGACGCGCCGATCGCCCACCACGGCAAAGCGGTCGAGGCGAGGAAATAATCCTTGGCGTTCTTCCTGTGCCCGGCCGGCTCGCGCGAGACGAGCTGGGCGAGGACGAAGATCGCCGCGAGGTAGAGGATCACGATCGTCAGATCGAGCGTCGACAGCTGCATGCAATGTCCCCCCCGCTCCATCGCCACGCGGGGCGCGATGGTATCGTTATCAGCGATGGATAAGCGGCAAGGCGCCCGCCCGGCAAGGGGCTGCGCTACCGCCTCTTTGCGGGGTGGCGGAACCGGAGCGGGGGGTTATTGATCTTGTTACGAAACCCGTCCCGACCAGAGGAGCCGGCCACGGCGACAGCCCACATCAATGCGATCGGCACCGCCGTCCCCGGCCACGACGTCCACCGCGCCTTCATAGACTGGGCCGCGGCGCGGATCGCGGACGATCGCGCCCGCGCCCTGTTCCTGCGGATGGCGGAGCGTTCCGGCATCGCGCACCGCTGGTCGGTGCTGCCGCCGACGGCCGGGGGCGGCTCGCCGGTCTGCGAAGGCGGCTTCTACGCGGCGGCGGCGCCCGGCACGGCGGCCCGCATGGCGCTCTACGCCGAAGCCGCGCCCGCCCTCGCGCTGGAGGCGATCCGCGCGCTGGGGCCCGAGGGGACCCGCGGCGTCACCCATCTCGTCGTGGCGAGCTGCACCGGCTTCTCGGCGCCGGGCGTCGACCAGATCCTGGCCGAGGCGCTGGGGCTCGAAGGGACCGTCGAGCGCACGCTGGTCGGCTTCATGGGCTGTTATGCGGCGGTGAGTGCGCTCCGGCTCGCCCACCACATCGTCCGCTCCGAGCCGGAGGCGCGGGTGCTGACGGTGACGGTGGAACTCTCCAGCCTCCATCTGCAGGAAACCGGCGAGATCGAGCCCTTGCTCGCCCAGCTCCAGTTCGGCGACGGGGCGAGCGCGGCGCTCGTCACCGCCCAGCCGCACGGCTTCGCCATCTCCAGTCCCTTCGCCGTCACCCTCCCGGACTCCGCCCACCTCATCCGCTGGACGATCGGCGACACCGGCTTCGCCATGGATCTGTCGGGCGAAGTGCCCGGCCGCATCGCCGAGGCGCTGCGGGACGAGCGGGTGCGCCGCGCGGTGCTCGGCGGCGCCGCGCCCGACGAAATAAACGCCTGGGCGGTCCATGCCGGGGGCCGCTCGGTGCTCGACGCGGTGGAGCACGGCCTCGGCCTCGCCCCCGACGCGCTGGCCGAATCGCGCGCCGTGCTCGCCCGGTTCGGCAACATGTCCTCCTCCACTTTGCCCTTCGTCCTCGCCGACCTGCTCGCCGACCCGGCGAAGACGCGCGGCGTCGCTTTGGCCTTCGGCCCCGGCCTGGCGGCGGAAGGCTTCCACTTCGGACGCCCGGCATGAGAGCGCTCGCCGTCCGCTCCCGCCAGCCGGAGCAGATGGACGATCCGGCGCTCGATCCCGCCACCTACGAGCGGGTGCTGCGCGATCTCGGCCGGGTGAACCGCTGGACCCTCGCCGCCCGCCCCACACTCGCCTTCCTCGCCCGCGCCGCCAGCGGCATGGACCGTTTCCGCCTGCTCGACGTCGGCTTCGGCGAAGGCGGCATGCTGCGCGCCATCGCAATGTGGGCGAAGCGGCGGGGGATTGCGGCCGAGCTGGTCGGGATCGACCTCAATCCGAAGAGCGTCGCGGCGGCGCGGGCGGCGACGCCGCCGGCGCTCGGCATCGACTATCGCGCCGGCGACTATGCCGATCAGGGCCGGTTCGACTTCATCGTCAGCAGCCTCGTCGCCCACCATATGAGCCAGGACGAGCTCGTCGCCTTCCTCCGCCACATGGAGGGCCACGCCGCGCGCGGCTGGTTCGTCAACGACCTCCACCGCCATGCCTTCGCGTGGCGCGGCTATCCTCTGCTGGCCCGCCTGCTAGGCGTCCACCGCATCGTGCGCGAGGACGGGCGCCTCTCCATCGCCCGCGCCTTTCGCCCGGCTGAGTGGCGCTGCGTCCTCGCCGAAGCCGGCCTGCCCGGCGGCGCCGCGCGCATCGAGCGCCATTTCCCGTTCCGGCTGTGCGTCGAACGGACGTTCTGATCGTCGGCGGCGGGCCGGCCGGCGCGGCCGCCGCGATCCGCCTTGCGCGGGCCGGCCTCGCGCCCGAACTGGTCGAGCGCACCGGCGGCCCGCACGACGTCGTGTGCGGCGGCTTCCTCGGCTGGGACGCGCTGGCGGCGCTGGAGCGGCTCGGGCTGAGCCCGGCCCGGCTCGGCGCGCGGCCGATCCACCGCCTGCGCCTCGTCGGGGCCGGCCGCACGGTCGAGACGGCCCTTCCCCACGCCGCGGCGGGCCTCTCCCGCCGCACCCTCGATGCGGCCCTGCTCGCTGCCGCGGCGGAGGCGGGGGCATCCGTCTCGCGCGGGCGGGCGGTGCGGGCGGCGGAGGCAGAGACGCGGCGGGTGCGGCTCGACGACGACAGCGCGGTCGAGGCCGAAGCCCTGCTCCTCGCCACCGGCAAGCACGAATTGCGCGGCCTGCCGCGATCGGCCGAGACGGCGACCGGCGCGGTGGGGCTGCGCACCGCGCTCCCGCCCTCGGCCGCGCTGGAGCGGGCGCTGGAGGGCGTGATCGAGCTTCACCTCTTCGACGGCGGCTATGCCGGCCTGCTGCTGCAGGAGGACGGGTCCGCCAATCTCTGCCTCTCGGTCGCCCAGGCGCGGCTGAGGCGGGACGGGGGCGTCGAGAAGCTCGTCGCCGCGCTGGCCGCCGAGCTGCCGGCGCTGGCGGCGCGGATGGAACAGGCGGAGGCGCCGGACTGGCTCGCCGTCTCCGGCGTTCCCTATGGCTGGCGGGCGCGGACGACCGCGCCAAGCCTCTACCGGATCGGCGACCAGGCGTCGGTCATCGCCTCGCTCGCCGGCGACGGCATCGCGATCGCGCTCGCCAGCGGCATGGCTGCGGCGGAGGCGGTGGCGGCCGGGACGGGCGCCGGGGAGTTCCAGAGCCGCTGGGCGGCCCGCGCGCGCCGCCCGCTCGCCGTCGCGGAGCGGCTGCGCTGGGCCGCCGAGCGCCCCGTCCCGCGCCGCGCGCTGATGCGCCTGCTCGGCTGGCTGCCGGGCGCTGCCGGGGCCGCCGCGCGGCTCACCCGAATCGGCTAGCGTCCCGTCTCAATATTCCTTGCGGTACCGCACGCTCGCCGCCGAGCCGCCGAAGCTGCCGGCCTGGAAGAGCGCGCTCAGCGTCCGCGACAGCGCCACTTCGAGCTGGGTGGCGGTGAAGCCGCGCGCGTCGGTGATCAGCTCGAGATAGATGTCGTTCGAGATGTAGAAGCCCGCCGCGACCGAGGTGCCGCGGCCGGTCGTCTCGTCGGCGCCGAGGATGCGCAGCCGGTCGAAGCCGGTCGCCGAGCGCAGCTTGCCGAGCGGATTGAGCCCGCCGCCGCCGCCGCGCAGCGCGTTGAGCGAGGCGGCGAGCTGCACGGCCTCCAGCGCCGAAATCTCGGTCACCGAGCCGCCGAACAGGATGCGCGCCAGGATCTCGTCCTGCGGCAGCGCCGGCGAGGAGGTGAAGGCGATCTGCGGGTTGAGCGCGCTGCCCGACACGCCGAGGTTGATCGTCACCCCGTCGATCTCGGCTTCGGCGTCGATGTCGATGCGCGGATTGGGCGGGCGCGATCCGGTGAAGACGATGTCACCGTTGGTCACCTCGAAGCGGCGGCCCGAGAAGCTGTAGGTGCCGCGGATCAGCTCCGCCTCGCCGAGAATGCGCGGCGTCGCCGACGTGCCCTGCACGCGCAGGTCCGTCATCCATTCGGATTCGAGGCCCATGCCGGAGATGAAGACGCGGTTGTCGGCGCGGACCCGCAGATCGAGGTTCCAGATGCTCGGCGCCGCATCGTCCTCGCCGCCGACCACCTCGTCGGGGCTGCGCAGCGGCTCGCCCTTGCGGCGGACGCCCGCCAGCTCGACCACCTGCGCCGCGCCCTGCGTCACGATCTGGTAGCGCACTTCGGGCAGCCGCAGTTCGCCCGAGATCAGCGCGCCCTCGGCCCGGCTGTTGGTGATGGCGACGTCGCCGCTCACCGTCGCGCCGAGATTGTCGCTGCGCGCCAGCCGCGCCCGGTCGAGCGTCAGGCGGATGTCGATCGGATAGCCCGCATCCGCCGCGAAGCCGACCGAGCCGCGCCCGCTGACCGTCCCTTCGCCCGCCCGCCCGGCGAGGCGGGTGATCTCGAGCCGCGAGCTGGTGAAGCGGCCATCGAGCGCGAGATTGGTGATCCGCGTCCCGTAGGTTTCGTCGACGAAGGTGAGGTTGTTGGCGCGGATCACGCCGGCGAGTTGCGGGGCCTGCACCCGCCCGGTGAAGTCCGCCGCCACGCCGATCGGGCCGGAGAGCTGCTGGCCGGTGAGACCGGTGAACGACCACAGGACCTCGGCCGGGCCGTTGTAGCGTATGCCGCCGCCGAGCGGTGAGGCGAGCAGCCGCGTCGTCCACGGCCCCGCCGCCGGCGACAGCGGCTGGAGCCGGACCTGGGCGCGGCCGATCACCGATCCGCCGCGGCGGATCACCGCATTGAGCGCGCCG
>JBKBVA010000179.1:0-5507 GCA_046289665.1 Allosphingosinicella sp. | reverse complement strand
GACGAAATCGGTGTCGCAGAAGGTGCAGGAGGTCGTGGCATGGTCCGCCTCGCGGCCCGACCACAGGTTGCAGCCGGAAAGGCGCAGGAAGACGGCGCGGCGGCCGGCCTGCATCCCCTCCCCCTGCAGGGTCAGGAACATCTCCTTGACCGCGTAGCTCACGGCCGCACGGCGTAGAGGGTCGGGTCCGGCAGCCCGGCCGCCTCGAAGCCTTTGGAGCGCAGGCGGCAGCTGTCGCACAGGCCGCAATGCTCGCCGCCCGGCGCCGGATCGTAGCAGGACCAGCTGAGCCCGGCATCGAGGCCGAGCCGATCCGCCTCGCGCACGATGTCGGCCTTGCTCATGTGGAGGAGCGGCGCGCGGACCTGGATCTCCTCCCCCTCGACCCCCGCCTTGGTGGCGAGCCGGGCGAGCGCCTCGAAGGCGGCGACGAATTCGGGGCGGCAATCGGGATAGCCCGAATAATCGAGCGCGTTGACGCCGATCCAGATCGTCGCGGCCCCCGCCGCCTCCGCCCAGCCCAGGGCGAGGGAGAGCATGATCGTGTTGCGCGCCGGCACGTAGGTGACCGGAATGTCGGCGCCGACGCCGCCCTTCGGCACGTCGATGTCGGCGGTGAGCGCCGAGCCGCCGAAAGCGGTGAGATCGAGCGGCAGGACGATGTGGCGCGCGGCGCCGAGGGCGGCGGCGATTCGCGCGGCGGCATCGAGCTCGACCCGGTGGCGCTGGCCGTAGTCGACGGTGAGGGCGAGGAGATCGTGCCCCTCCTCCCGCGCGCGCGCGGCGGCGACCATCGAATCGAGCCCTCCGGAGAGGAGGACGACGGCGGGAGAGGCGGAAGACGACATGGGGGCGGCGGCTAGCGGCGGCGCGCGCGGGGCGCAAGGTTGTCCAAAAGAACGGGCCGCCCGGTGAAGAGCGGCCCAGTTTAGGCTGTTAAGCCTGCTAGGGAGGAAAGCGTGCCCACGATCGGCACAATCATTGCTTTACCTAAATCAGGGTAAACAGAGGCTTAACGAGGTGGAAAAAGATTCGCGCTCAGCACGCGCCGACGCGGCGGGCCTCGGCGCGCCAGGCGAAGGGGCGCCCGTCGACGATCCCCTGCGTGTCGATCCGCGCGATTCGCGGCGTCTCGACGACCACCCGGGTGTGGCCGAAGCCGTGGCCGGCGCAGCGATACTGGACGGTGGTGCCGCTCTTCCCCGACTCGGTCACCCGGCGGGTGCAGCTGGCGGGGCCGTGCTCGACCTGGACGAGCAGCATCGGATCGCGAAGGCAGATGAAGCGGGGCGGCTTCCTGGGATCGCTCTCGGAAATCTGCCAGCGCCCCCGCTCGAGCTGGGACAAAGCGGCGATTTCGGAAACGACGAGCGCAAGCGCGGGGGCCCCGGCCAGCACCAGGCCGGCCAGCCACAACGCCCCGCGGCGCATCGCGGCCCGTCTCCCCCACATGCGCGGCTTTCTAGCAGAAAATGCGGGCGGAATCGAGGCGGCGGCCGGGCCCGTCCCGGTCACGTTTCGAAATCGGCGAGGGAGATCGGGAAGAGGCGCGAGCAGAATTCGCAGTCGACGCTGATGAAGCCGTCCTCGTCGACCATGCTTTCCCGCTCCTCGGCCGGGAAGCGGGCGATGACCGAGCGGATATAGTCGAAGTTGCAGCGGCAGCCCTTGGCGAGCGGCTGCGCACCCAGCACGCGCACTTCCTCTTCGTGGAACAGCCGCCACAGCACCGTCTCGAGCGGCAGCGAATCGTCGGTGAGCTCGTTGCCCTTCACCGTCTCGGCGAGGATGCGGACATGGTCCCATTCGGGATCGTCGAGACGAGTGTGGATGCGGTCCCTGCCCTCCTCGCCGTCCGGCAGGTGCTGGAGGAGGAGGCCGCCGGCGATGTGGCCGGTGTCGTTGACCGCGAGCCGCACCAGGCTCGGCAATTGCTCCGACTGGCTGAAATAATGCTGCGCCGCCTCGGCGAGCGAGGCGCCCTCCAGCGGCACGATGCCCTGGTAGCGCTCGCCGGCCACCGGCAGGTCGAAGGTGATGGCGAGATAGCCCTTGCCGAACAGGGCCGCGAGATCGCGGTGGCTGGGGAGCTCGCCCAGCCGCTCCCTGTCGAAGCGCACGTAGCCGCGCAGCTCGCCGTCCCGATAGTCGCAGACCATCAGGTCGACGACGCCGCTTTCGGTCTGCGCCTGGACGGTGATCTGGCCGTTGCCTTCCTTGAGCAGCGAGCCGAGCAAAGCCGTCATCACCAGCGCCTCCGAGAGGATGCGGGCGATGGGCGCTGGATAATCGTGCGCCGAGAGGACGGAGTCGAGCACGCCGCCCAGCCGCACGACGCGGCCGCGGGCGTTGCGCCCGGGAATCGTGAAGTTGAGCGCCGAATCGAGGTGTGCGTCGGCGGCGGCGGTCCGGCTGTCGGGGAGAGTCATGACAGCCATGTGGGAAGAGGCGCTTCCGGTTCAATATCGCGGCCGCCGCCGGACGCGCTTGACCGCTCTTGCTGGAACCGGAAACACCGCTTTACACCACTAACACACACCCTCATAAGGCCGGAAAAGACGAGGGGAGTGAAGATGCTGTCACGCAAGGGAATTCTGGCCGCCCTGTTGCTGTCGGGCGCCGCCGCTCCGCCGGCGGTCGCCGCCATCGCCGCCCAGGCCCCGGCAAGCGCCGCCGGGGCAGCGGAGCTCGCGGTGCCGCCGCTCGACTTCACCACCCGGACCCTGCCCAACGGCCTCAAGGTCGTCGCGATGCGCGATCCGCGCACCGCCAATGTCGCGGTGCAGATGTGGTACGACGTCGGATCCAAGGACGATCCGGCCGGCCGATCGGGCTTCGCCCACCTGTTCGAGCACATCTTGAGCCGGGTGACGCGCAACATCCCCCATGGCGAATTGAGCCGGATCGTCGAGGAGCAGGCGGGCGGCACCCGCAACGCCTCCACCCGCCCCGATTCGACCATGTACCGGGAGACCGTGCCGGCGAGCCAGCTCGAGGCGATGATCTGGTCCCACGCCGAGCGGATGGGCCGTTCGGTGCTCGACAGCGAGGTGTTCGAGGCCGAGCGCGACATCGTCCAGGAGGAGATGCGCCAGAACGTCCTCTCCCAGCCCTATGGGCGGCTGCAGCGTTACCATCTGTTCGACAATGCGTTCGAGAAGCACCCCTACCGGCGCTCCGGCATCGGCACCGTCGCCGATCTCGAGGCGGCGAGCCTCGAGGATGCGCGCGCCTTCCACGAGAATTTCTACCGGCCCGACAATGCGGTGCTGGTCGTCTCGGGCAATTTCGATCCCGCCCAGCTTAACGCCTTCGTCGATGAGCATCTCGCGCCGATCCCCAAGCCCGACCGGCCGATCCTGCGCCACAAGGTGAAGGACGTACCCCGCACCGAGGCGCGGACGATCACCGCCTACGGGCCGAACGTGCCGCTGCCGGCGATCGTGTTCAGCTACCAGCGGCCGCCCATGGCCCACAAGGACAGCGCCGCGCTCGACGTGCTGCAGCGCATCCTCTCCGAAGGCCAGTCGTCGCGGCTCTACCAGTCTTTGGTCTACGAGAAGCAGCTCGCCCAGAATGCGGCGGCGCTGAACTACGCGCTGGAGGAAGGCGGCCTGTTCGCGATCCAGGCGATCGCGGCGAGCGGCAAGGAGCCGGCGGCGGTGCAGGCGGCGCTCGCAACCGAGATCGCGCGGCTGCGCGACGCGCCGGTCAGCGCGGCGGAGCTCGCCGAGGCGAAGACCGAGATCGTCGCCGAGACGCTGTTCGACCGCGAGACGCCGGAAGGGCGGGCGAGCGAAGTCGGCGTCAGCATCACCCAGGCCAACGATCCGCGCTTCGTCGACCGCCACCTCGCCGCCGTGCAGAAGGTGACCGCCGCCGACGTGCAGCGCGTCGCCCGCCAGTATCTGCGCGAGGACCGGCGGCTGACCATCGCCTGGCTCGACGAGAAGGCGCGCACCGGCGAAGCGGCGCCCGATCCGTCGCAGCAGCCGACCCCGCCCGAGCTCGGCCGCACCCTTCCCGCCGCCACCGGCACGCCCAACACGCTCGCCCCCGAAGGCGAGCGGATGGCGGTGCCGGCACCGGGCGAGCAGCGGCCCTTCACCGCCCCGGCCTTTGCCGAGAAGACGCTTTCGAACGGCCTGCGCGTGGTGGCGGCGCGCTCCACCGAGCTGCCGATCGCCGGCGCCTATCTGGTGTTCGGCGGCGGCACCTCGGCCGACCCGGCCGGCCGCCCGGGCGTCGCGTCGATGACGACGACGCTCGCCCAGACCGGCGCGGCGGAGATGACCGCGCCGCAGATCGCCGCGCGGATCGAATCGCTCGGCGCCAATCTCGGCCTCCAGGCCGGGCCGGACAGCACCGTCGCCTTCGCCTCCGCGCCGGAAGCCAATATCGAGGAGGCCGGCAAATTGCTCGGCGCGATCGTGCGGCAGCCCGACTTCCCGGCGGCCGAGCTGGAGCGGGCGCGCAAGCGCGCGCTCGACCAGCTGCGGGTGAGCATGCGCAACCCCTCCGTCGTCAACGCGCTGGTCGCCCGGCGCGCCCTCTACGGCGATGCCCCCTACGGCGCGCCGGAGAACGGCACGCCGGCCTCGCTGGCGGCGCTGACCCGCGAGGACGTGGCCGATTATGCCGCGCGGTGGTGGCGGCCGGACAATGCGACGCTGATCGTCACCGGCGGCATGGCGCCCGAGGCGGCCTTCGCCATGGCCGAGCGGCTGTTCGGCGACTGGGCGAAGCCCGCCGCGCCGATGCCGGAGCGCGCCGCCTCGCCGGCCGGCCGGCCGGGCGAGCCGCGGGTGATCGTCGTCGACAATCCGGCGGTGGACCAGGCGGCGGTGTCGGTGGCGCTGCGCGCCATCCCGCGCAAGGACGAGGATTATTATCCGCTGCTGCTCGCCAATTCGGTGCTCGGCGGATCGTCGACCGCGCGCCTGTTCCAGGAAGTGCGGGTGAAGCGGGCGCTGAGCTACGGCGCCTATTCGGGGCTGCAGGCGCTGGCCGACGAGGGCTCGCTGATCGCGCAGGCGCGCACCCGCAACGACGCCGCACCGGAAGTCGCCAAGGTGATGCTGGACGAGATCCGCCGCCTCGCCGCCGAACCGGTGACGCCGGACATGCTGGCGCGCAGGAAGACGCTGCAGATCGGCGCGTTCGGCCGGCAGGTGGAGGATTCGGGCGGGCTCGCCAGCTACCTCGCCAACCTCGCCATCCAGGGCCTGCCGATGCGCGAATATGGCCGCTACATCCCCGCGCTCGAGGCGGTGACCCCGGAGGCGATCGCGGCGTCGGTGGCGAGCGAGCTCGACCCGGCCCAGGCGAGCATCGTCATCGTCGGCAAGGCGAGCGAGTTCCTGGAGCCGCTCAAGGCGCAATATCCGAACGTGGAGGTGGTGCCGTTCGACAGCCTCGACCTCGGCAGCGCGGCGCTCGGCGCGGCGGTGCGGCCATGACGCCCGCCCCGCGCGAGCCCTTCTTCCCGCCGGAGGAGAATCGGGCCG
>JBKBVA010000178.1:0-5613 GCA_046289665.1 Allosphingosinicella sp. | reverse complement strand
TGAGGGCCGGGGAAAAAGAATGAGGTGGACCCCGGATCAAGTCCGGGGTGACGGCTATCGACCGCAGCCCCGCACCTCACAGCCCCACGCCCGTGGTGCTGCCGCCGTCGACGACGAGGGCCTGGCCGGTGACGTAGGTCGAGGCGTCGCTGGCGAGGAAGATTGCGGCGCCGGCGATTTCCTCCGGCTCGCCGATGCGCTGGAGCGGGGTGTGGGCGGTGACGGCCTTCAGCGTCTCGGGATTTTCCCAGAGCGCCTTGGCGAAATCGGTGCGGATGAGGCCGGGGGCGATGCAATTGACGCGGACCTGGGACGGCCCGAATTCGGCGGCGAGGTTGCGGGCGAGCTGGAAGTCGGCGGCCTTGGAGACGTTGTAGGCGCCGATCACGGTCGAGGCCTTGAGGCCTCCGATCGAGCTGACGATGATGATCGAGCCGGACTTGCGCTCCAGCATCTCGGGCGCGGTCATCGCGATCAGCCAGTGGTTGGCGATGACGTTGTTTTCGAGGATCTTGCGGAACTGGTCGTCCGAGATGCCGGCCATCGGCCCGTAATAGGGATTGGACGCGGCGTTGCAGACGAGGATGTCGATGCGGCCCAGTTGGCGGCGCGTCTCGTCGACGAGGTTCTGCAGCGCCTCCTTGGACGAGATGTTGGCGGGGACGACGATGGCGGTGCCCGGCCCGTGTTTCGCGTTGATCGCGTCGGCCGCCTCGGCGCAGGCTTCGGCCTTGCGCGACGAGATGACGACCTTCGCGCCATGCTCGGCCATCGCCTCGGCGATCGCCCGGCCGATGCCGCGCGACGAGCCGGTGATGATGGCGACTTTGCCGGTGAGATCGAAAAGGTTCATCCAACTTTCCTTTCTTTCGTCATGCCGGACCTGATCCGGCATCCACCTTCTTCCCGCGCGGAAGAAGGTAAGGTGGACCCCGGATCAAGTCCGGGGTGACGGATCAGCTCACCCCTCCGGCCGGTGCTTCGAAAATTCCAGCCGGGCGATGGCGCGGTTGTGGACTTCGTCGGGGCCGTCGGCGAGGCGCAGGGTGCGGATGCCGGCCCAGCTCGCGGCGAGGCCGAAATCCTGCGACACGCCCGCGCCGCCATGGGCCTGGACGGCGTCGTCGATGATGCGCAGCGCCATTTGCGGGGCCTGGACCTTGATCATCGCGATCTCGGCCTGGGCGGCCTTGTTGCCGGCCTTGTCCATCAGGTCGGCGGCCTTGAGGCAGAGCAGGCGCGACATGTCGATGTCGATGCGGGCGCGGGCGACGCGCTCGTGCCAGATCGAATGCTCCATCAGTTTCTTGCCGAAGGCGGTGCGCGACTGGAGGCGGAGCACCATCGCCTTCAACGCTTCCTCGGCGGCGCCGATGGTGCGCATGCAATGGTGGATACGGCCCGGCCCGAGGCGCCCCTGCGCGATCTCGAAGCCGCGGCCTTCGCCGAGCAGCATGTTCGACGCCGGGATGCGCACGTCCCTGAGCGCGATCTCCATATGGCCGTGGGGCGCATCGTCATAGCCGTAGACGGTGAGGGCGCGCTCGACGGTGACGCCGGGCGCGTCGAGGGGCATCAGCACCATCGACTGCTGGCGGTGGCGGTCGGCCGAGCGGTCGGTCTTGCCCATCACGATGGCGAGCTTGCAGCGCGGATCGCCGGCGCCGGACGACCACCATTTGCGGCCATTGAGGACATAGGAATCGCCGTCGCGGGCGATGTCGCATTCGATGTTGGTGGCGTCGGACGAGGCGACGCCCGGCTCGGTCATCAGGAAGGCGGAGCGTATCTCGCCGTTCATCAGCGGGCGCAGCCACTGCTCCTTCTGCTCGCGCGTGCCGTAGCGGTGGAGCACCTCCATGTTGCCGGTGTCGGGGGCGGAGCAGTTGAACACTTCGGACGCCCAGGGAATGCGGCCCATTTCCTCGGCGCAGAGCGCATATTCGAGGTTGGTGAGCTGGGTGCCCTCGAATGCGAAGCTCTCGTCGACATGGGCGAGGGCCGGGGCGGGGGGCATGAACAGGTTCCACAGGCCCGCGGCTTTCGCTTCGGGCTTCAGCGCCTCGATGACTTCGATCGGCTGCCAGCGGTCCCCTTGGGCGAGCTGCGCCTTGTAGTCGTCCATGCGCGGGCGAATCCGGGACTCGACGAAGGCGCGGACGCGGTCCCGGTAAAAAGCCTGCCGTTCCGTAAGGTCAAAGTCCATGCCGGCCGCATTCCTTCCCGTTTCGATGCGGAACCCATATGTCGGAAACGGCGGATTTGCGCCAGTCCCGGCCGGGCTGGACATCGCAGGCGGGGTGCGGGACAGGGGGCGCAAGGGGCGGGAGGAGCGGGCTTGGACGCGGCCGAACATGTCGAGATGCTGATCGTCGGCGCCGGGATTTCCGGCATCGATGCGGCCTACCGGCTGCAGGAGAGGCGGCCGGGCTCGGCCTACGTCATCCTCGAGGCGCGGGATGCGATCGGCGGGACGTGGGACCTGTTCCGCTATCCCGGCATCCGCTCCGATTCCGACATGTACACATTGGGCTTCCCGTTCCGGCCGTGGACGGGCGACAAGGCGATCGCCGACGGGGCGGACATACGCGCCTATGTCGAGGAGACGGCGCGGGGATTCGGCATCGAGAGGCACATACGCTTCGGCCACCGCGTCGTCCGCGCCTCCTGGTCGTCGGACGAGGCGCTGTGGGCGGTGGAGGCGGAGGCGCAAGGGGAGGCGCGGCGTTTCACCTGCCGGTTCCTCTATCTCGCCAGCGGCTATTACGATTATGCGGCGGGCTACCGGCCGCACTGGCCGGGGGAGGCGGCGTTCCGGGGGCGCATCGTCCATCCGCAGCACTGGCCGGAGGATCTCGACCATGCGGGCAAGCGCGTCGTCGTGATCGGCAGCGGCGCGACGGCGGTGACTTTGGTGCCGGCGATGGCGCGGACGGCGGCGCACGTGACGATGCTGCAGCGCTCGCCGAGCTGGATCGTCGCGCGGCCGTCGCGCGATGCCTTGGCTTTGTGGGCGCAAAAGAGGCTGCCGGGCCGGCTCGCGGCGCGGCTGGTGCGGTGGAAGAACGTCTTGCTCGGCATCGGCTTCTTCCAGCTGGCGCGGCGGCGGCCGGAGCGGGTCAAGAAGGCGATCCTGAAGGGCGCGGCGCAGCAGCTTCCCGAAGGCTATCCGGTCGAGCGCGACTTCGCGGCGCGCTACGATCCGTGGGACCAGCGCCTCTGCCTGGTGCCGGACGGCGACCTGTTCGCCGGCGTCTCAAGCGGCAAGGTGTCGGTCGTCACCGGCGAGATCGAGACGTTCACGCCGGGCGGCATCCGGCTCGCCTCGGGCGAGGAGCTGGCCGCCGACATCGTCGTCGCCGCCACCGGCCTCGTCATGCGGATGATGGGCGGGATCGAGGTGAGCGTGGACGGCGCGCGGGTCGATCCGGCCGAGCGGGTCGCCTGGAAGGGCATGATGCTGAGCGGAATGCCCAATGCGGCGCTCGCCTTCGGCTACACCAATGCGAGCTGGACGCTGAAATGCGACCTCACCGCGCGCTGGGCGGCGCGTCTGCTCGACCACATGGACGCGCACGGCTACCGGATCTGCGTGCCGCGGCTGCCCGAGGGGGAGATGGAGCGGCAGCCTTTGCTCGATTTCACCTCCGGCTACGTGAAGCGGGCGGAGGGGATATTGCCGAAGCAGGGCCCGCGGGCGCCGTGGCGGGTGCACCAGAATTACGTCCGCGACCTCGCAGCGATGCGCTGGCGGCGGGTGGACGACACCGACCTGCACTTCGCCTGAGGCGCCGGCCTGACTCGCCGCCGCCAAGGCGATCGCCCGACCCCTCGGCGACGCCCTGCTGCAAGTACGGGCGGCGCAGCGGCATCTACTCCCGGACCTATACCGGGGCGTGGCACAGCTGTTCCTCGGGAAGCTTTCCGCTTATCCAGGGGGATGTGCAGATGGCAATGAGCGGGGATAGCGGTGGGCCCGTATTCGAGGATTATGGTTCGAGCGCTTCGGCGATCGGGACGGTCATCGGCTATACCGGCACCGGCGGACGCGAGCTCGTCGTCTACCCGGTCGGGCGCTTTGCGACCTATGGTGTCTCCGTTGTCACGCAGTAACGCCGGCCGCGTGATCGCCTGCGGTTCGGCCGCGCTTCTTCTCCTTGCCGGTTGCGTGGAGACGGGGCCGGCCGACCCCTCACAGAATCGAACGCCCGTGGACGAAACCTACACCGTCACCGCCATCAACGGAAAGGCTCCGGGTCCGGCCGTGGGGCGTGGGAACCGCTACGAGGTCAGCATGCTGCCGACCGGCATCTCCTTCTCGCTCGGCTGCGGCACCGTCGCCGTCGCCGGAACCGTCGAGAACGGCATGTTCAGGGCCTCGGATCCCCAGAGCGGCGGCGTCGTCACGGGCGGCGGCGCCTGCGGCATACCGGCCGCCCAGCAGTGGGAGCCGCAGCTCCACCGCAAGCTGCTGGCGGGCGAGGTGCGCGTCGCGCGGCAGGAGGATCGCCTGACCCTTTCCGCACCCGATCTCGTGGTGCAAGGCCGCAAGCGCTAAGCCCGCTTGCGCGCCCGTGACCCGGCCCGCCGGGGGCGCTTCGGGCGCCCCCGGCGGAGCTTTGCGTGCGCCCGGTGCGCCGGCGCAGGCGTGCGGGCGGCGGCTTGAAGGTCCTCGCGTCATCCCGGCGACGGAGACGGGCGCTTGACTCGCCGCCGCCGCCCCGGCAGTTGACGCTTACGTAAACGAGAGGAGCGGCCGTTGAGCGACCTTGAAAGCTTCCGCCTCGAGACACGCGCCTGGCTGGAGGCGAATTGCCCGGCCGAGATGCGCGAGCCGATGCGCGACGAGAGCGACGCCTGCTGGGGCGGGCGTAACCCCGTCTTCAAGAGCGACGCGCAGAGACGCTGGATGGAGTTGATGGGCGAGCGCGGCTGGACCGTTCCCGACTGGCCGGCCGAATATGGCGGCGGCGGCCTCTCCGCGGCCGAGACCAAGATCCTGCGGCAGGAAATGGCGCGGATCGGCGCGCGCAATCCGCTGATGAGCTTCGGCATCTCGATGCTCGGCCCCGCTTTGCTCAAATACGGCACCGAAGAGCAGAAGAAGCGCTTCCTCCCCGAAATCGCGCGCGGCGAGATACGCTGGTGCCAGGGCTATTCGGAGCCCAATGCCGGGTCCGACCTCGCCAGCCTCCAGACCAAGTGCGAGGACAAAGGCGACCATTGGCTGGTCAACGGCCAGAAGGTGTGGACGTCCTACGCCGATTTGGCCGACTGGATCTTCTGCCTGGTGCGGACCGATCCGTCCGCGCCCAAGCATAAGGGGATCAGCTTCCTCCTGTTCGACATGGCCTCGCCGGGCGTGTCGACGAAGCCGATCCTGCTCATCTCCGGCTACTCGCCTTTCTGCGAGACCTTCTTCGACGACGTGAAGGTGCCCAAGGACCAGATCGTCGGCGAGCTCAACAAGGGCTGGGACGTCGCCAAATATCTGCTCGGCCACGAGCGCGAGATGATCAGCGGCATGGGGCTGGGCGGACAGGGCGGGTCGCTCGGCGAGGCGCTCGCCGAGGCGGTGGCGGCCGATCCGATCCTGCGCGCCGACGTCGCCCG
>JBKBVA010000177.1:0-5613 GCA_046289665.1 Allosphingosinicella sp. | reverse complement strand
GCGGCCGCGGCGCTGAGCAGGATCATCGCCGGAATGGCGGCTTTCATTCGGTTTCCTCTTGGATATGGCCGGCGGGGTCTCTCCCCCGCCGCGCCTATATCAAAGATCGGCCGCCTCCGCGCGGCGGCTCGTCCTGCGCACCGCACCGGCGGCCCGGTTTGGGCGCGAGCGCCGCGCCGGTCAGGCCTGCCAGCCGCACTGCCGTCCCTTGTTCTGCTCCTGCAGCCAAGTCATCAGCGGGCGGAAATATTCGAGCATCGCCTCGCCCGACATTTCGCGGCTGCCGGTGAACGCCTCGAGCGCGTCCGGCCAGGGCCTGGACGCGCCCATCTCCAGCATCGCGTTGAGCCGCCGGCCCACCTCGGGGTTGCCGTAGAAGGAGCAGCGGTGGAGCGGCCCGGTCCATCCCGCCTGCTCGCACGCCGCCTTGTAGAACTGGAACTGGAGGATGCGGGCGAGGAAGTAGCGCGTATAGGGCGTGTTGCCCGGGATATGGTATTTGGCGCCCGGGTCGAAGGCGGCGGCCGGGCGCTCAACCGGCGGCGTAATGCCCTGATACTGGCGGCGAAGCTCGGTCCAGCTCTGATTGTACTCGGCCGGCGTCGTCTCGCCCGAGAACACGCCCCAGCGCCACTTGTCGACCATCAGGCCGAACGGCAGGAAGGCGACCTTGTCCATCGCCTGGCGGAGCAGCAGGCCGATATCCTTGTCGGCAGACGGCACCCTGTTCTGCTGGAGAAGGCCGATCTGGACGAGATATTCCGGCGTGATCGACAGAGCGATCGTGTCGCCGATCGCCTCGTGGAAGCCGTCGTTCGCCCCGTTCAGATACAGATAGGGCTGCTGGTTGTAGGCGCGCTGATAATAATTGTGGCCGAGCTCGTGGTGAACGGTGACGAAATCGTCGGCGTTCACCTTGGTGCACATCTTGATGCGGATGTCGTCGACATTGTCGAGGTTCCAGGCCGAGGCGTGGCAGACCACCTCGCGGTCGGCCGGCTTGGTGATCATCGAGCGCTCCCAGAAGGTCTGGGGAAGCGGCGCGAAGCCCAATGAGCTGAAGAAGCCCTCGCCGGTCTTCACGATCTTCGTCGCGTCATACTTGTTCTTCACTAACAGGTCGGTGAGGTCGTAGCCGATGTCGCCCGCCCCCTTGGGTGCGACGATGTCGTAGATGCCGCCCCATTCCTGCGCCCACATATTACCGAGCAGGTCGGCGCGGATCGGGCCGGTCTTGGGCTGCACCGCGTCGCCATATTCCTGGTTGAGCTCGGCGCGCGTGTAGCAATGGAGCTGGTCGTAGAGCGGCTTGACGTCGTTCCACATCTTGTCGGTCAGCGCCGCGAATTCGTCCGGGTCCATGTCGTAGCCCGAGCGCCACATCGCGCCGAGATCGGCATAGCCGAGCTCCCGGGCGCCGGCATTGGCGATCTCGACGAAGCGGGTATAATCGTCCTTCATCGGCGCGCCGACATTGTCGTGCCAGCTCGTCCACATCTCCTGGAGCAGCCTGGGGTCGCGGACCGTGCCCATCAGCGCCTCGAGCTCGACGCCCGGCGTCGGCTTGCCCTGATAGGTGCCCCGGCCCTTGCCGTAGGCGCTCTGGAGGCCGGTCAGCAGGGTGGAGAGCTCGTCGGCGGCGCCCGGCACGTTGGCGGCCGGGGCGACGATGCCCTGGCGCAGGATGTCGAGCTTGCGATTGGTGTCGTAGGAAAGGCCCGGCACGTCGGCATAGCGCGCGGCCTCGGCGGCGAGCTGCACCTGCAGCGCGGTATATTCGGCGCCTTCCTTGGCGGCGAGCCAGTCGGTATCCTCGGTGATGTAGGTGGCGTTGACCCAGCTCGCGCGGTTGAGCGGGATGGAAGCGTCGGCGAGCGCCTTCTCGGCGCGCTGGACGAAGGCGTCGGCCTCGGCCGCGGTCGGGGCGGCGGCGGGGCCGCTCTCGGCCATGCCGGGCACGGCGTCGCCGGCGGCGGGGACGGTGCCGGCGGCGGCGACCTCGGTATCGGCCGAAGCGGTCGTGCAGGCGGCGAGGCAGACGGAGAGCGCGAGGGCGGAAACCAGGGTTTTCATACGCGAAGCATCCTCGTTCTTGTTCTGGGCTGCCGGGCTCTTGCGCCTCCCACCCCCGGGGGTCAAGACGAGAGGAAGTCGGCGATCGCCCGCCCCAGCTCCGGCTTGGTCACGGCGCTCATATGCCCGCCCGGCACTTCGACGAAGCGCGCGTCGGGCAGCAGGTCGGCGAGGTCCCCGGCCGGCCCGTTGTCCTGGTCCTCGTCGCCCGAGACGACGAGCGTCGGCACCGCGATCGCCCGCAGCTCGGCCTCGGTCGAATCGACGAAGCTGTCCAGCAAGGGCAGCAGCGCCTGCGCGTCGCCGCCGGTGGTCTTGAGGAACGCCTCCGCCAGCCATTCCGGCGATCCGCGCTGGTGGGTGCCGAGTCCGGTCAAGATCTTGCGGAAATGGGCCGAGCGCCCGCCGGTGCGGAGCAGGCCCTTGAGCCCCATCCCCGCGACGATCAGCCGCCGCGGCTTGGCGCCCATCACCACCATCCGCACCGCCGTGCGCCCGCCGAGCGAATAGCCGCCGAGATCATAGTCGGTGAGCTTCAGATGGTCGATCAGCGCCAGCCCGTCATGGGCGAGGACGTCCGGCGGATAGGCCTCCGCCGCGTGCGGCGCCGCGCTGCGCCCGTGCGCCCGCAGGTCCGGCATGATCACGCGGAAGCCGCGGGCGGCGATCTCGGCGGCGTGGCCGAACTTCAGCCAGTTGGTCTCGGCATTGGAGAACAGGCCGTGGAGCAGCACCACCGCCCGCCCCTCGCCCAGTTCGTGCCAGGCGAGCTCGACGCCGTCCGGCGCGGTGAAGCGGTGCTCAGTCGGGGAGCTTGCCGGTGGCTGCGATCCATCGGTCGACGAGGGCCTGATATTCATCGGTGCGGTGTTCCGGAAGGCTGGAGGTATCGATCCAGGCGCGGTGCATGCTCTCCGCGCCGAAATGGTGCTTGGGGACGAAACGCGACGGATCGTCGAAAGAGCCCACCGTCAGGTCCATATTCTCGCTGTCGGGGAAGGCGAAGCCGAGCGAGGTGCCGCATTCCCGGCAGAAGGGGCGCCGCGCGATCGGCGAGGAGACGTACCAGTCCGGCTCCCGCTCCCAGCGGACGTCCGCCTTCTTCATGTTCTTGAACGCGATCGAGACGCCGCCGGTCGCCCGCTGGCACATCCGGCAGTGGCAGAGATATGCGTCGTCGTTTTCGACCTGCGCCGTGTAGCGGATCCGCCCGCACGCGCAGCCGCCGGTCATCGTGTCGCTCACCCTTCCTTCTCCCCGACCAACTTCACCAAGGGTTCGTAGCGCGTTCCGGCGCAGCGCCGGGCAAGCCGCCTGTCGATGGTGAGCAGCTTTGCCTCCGTCCGCCGTGCGAGCGCCAGGAACAGGCAGTCGTAGACCGGGTGCTCCAGTTCCAGCCCGATTTCCAGAGCCTCACCCGCGAGCAGGGCAGCCGGAACCAGGGCGATAGGAACCGGCACCGTCGCCAGCGCAACGCGCGCCTGGAGCGTGTCGATTTCGGACTTTCGTACCTTCTTCCAGAGCGCGTTCGCGAATTCCACGAGAAGGAGGTCGGGAGCGGTGAGCCCGGTGCCGGCATATCTGAGCGTTGCCTGGCTCGCGGCCTCGGGCACCACCCAGCTGATGAGGATGCTGGTGTCGACGACGTGCATTCAGACGTCGCGAAGGCCATCCCGATCCTCGCGGACGAGTTGCTCCGCGGGCGTCTGCGGGACGTTCGGCGTCATCGCCCTGATTTCCGCCAGGCTTTGCAGATACGCCTCACGCTTGGCAGCGGACATCGGGCGCATCATCCGCAACGCCTCGCGCAACTCCGCCTCGAGCGAACGATCGTTTCGCTTGGCCGCCTCGCGATAATCGTCGAGCAGGTCGTCGTCGATGTTGCGGATCAGCACCTGCGCCATGCCGAAATGATAGCATTATGCTATCATCCTCTCAAGCAGCCTTCCGGAGGTGCTTTCTGCCCAGCAATTCGGCGATCTGGACCGCGTTCAGCGCCGCGCCCTTCCGGAGATTGTCCGAGACGCACCACAAATTCAGGCCGTTCTCCACCGTCGAATCCTCGCGGATGCGGCTGATATAGGTGGCATAGTCGCCGACGCATTCGACCGGCGTCACGTATCCCCCGTCCTCGCGCTTGTCGACGACCATCACGCCGGGCGCTTCCCGCAGGATGTCGCGCGCCTGGTCGGCGGAAAGCTCGTTCTCGAACTCGATGTTGATCGATTCCGAATGGCCGACGAAGACGGGCACGCGCACGCAGGTCGCCGTCACCTTGATCTTCGGGTCGAGGATCTTCTTGGTCTCGACCACCATCTTCCACTCCTCCTTGGTCGATCCGTCGTCGAGGAAGGAATCGATATGGGGAATGACGTTGAAGGCGATCTGCTTGGTGAACTTCACCGGCTCGTTGGCCTGGCCGACGAAGATGTTGCGGCTCTGCTCGAACAGTTCGTCCATCCCGTCCTTCCCCGCGCCGGAAACCGACTGGTAGGTCGAGACGACGACGCGGCGGATCTTCGCGGCGTCGTGGAGCGGCTTCAGGGCCACGACCATCTGCGCGGTCGAGCAATTGGGGTTGGCGATGATGTTCTTTGCCCGGTAGCCATCGATCGCGTGGGCGTTCACCTCCGGCACGATCAGAGGGACGTCGGGGTCCATCCGGTAGAGCGAGCTGTTGTCGATCACCGTGCAGCCCGCCGCCGCGGCCTTGGGCGCATACACCTTGGTCGCGGCCGAGCCGGCGGCGAAGAGCGCCATGTCCCAGCCGGCGAAATCGAAATGCTCGATGTTGCGGACCTTCAGCGTCTCGCCGCTCTCGCCGAAATCGATGACGTTGCCGGTCGAGCGCGGCGAAGCCACCGCCGCGATCTCGTCGATCGGAAACTGGCGCTCGGCGAGGATGTTGAGCATCTCGCGCCCGACATTGCCGGTCGCTCCCACGACCACGACCCGATAACCCATCTCTCACTCTCCGCTGCGGCTGAGCCCGTCAGTTAGGGATCGCAGGCAGCTTTGCAACATAGATGTCGGCCAGCCCCTTCTCCTGCCCCGCCCGCTCGCGCGTGCTGGCGAAGGTCAGGCTGCGCCCGTCGGGGGCGAAGGCGGGAGTGAAGTTGAACGGCCCGGGGTTGTGCGCGTCGCCGAGCGGCACCGGCTCCGACCAGCCGTCGGCGCCCTTGCGCGCGATGTGGAGCACGCCCTTGTCCCCCACCATCCGCCAGAAGGCGGCGATCCGCCCGTCGGCGCTCAGCGTGAAGTCGCTCTCGCTCGCCGGGCCGTTGAACGGGCCCTCGATCGGCACCGGCGCGCCGAAGCCCGCTTTCCCCTCGCGCGCCGCATAGATGTCGAGGCCGCCCTGGCCGCCCTTCCGCACCGCGCTGAAGGTGAGCGTGCCGCCGTGCAGCTCCGGCCCGAGCTCGGGCCCGGCGCTGTTCACCGCCTCGCCGAGATGCTCGGGCGCCGACCAGCCTCCGTCCTTCAGCCGCACCGCGCGCCACAGATCGAGGTCGGTCTTGTCCGGCCGCGCCGCGGTCGGGC
>JBKBVA010000176.1:0-5616 GCA_046289665.1 Allosphingosinicella sp. | reverse complement strand
CGCCGACCGGATCGTAGATCACATCGGCGCCGTTCGGGCCGACCGCGTCCTTGAACTGCTGCGACAGCGCCTTCGAGCCCTCCTTGTCGAACGGCCCGCGCGGATAGACGAGCACGTCGTCGGCGCCCGCCTGGCGCACCGCCTCGGCCTTCTCCTCAGACGAGACGGCGCCGATCACCCGCGCGCCGAACGCCTTGCCGAGTTCCACCGCCGCCAGCCCGACGCCGCCGGCCGCGCCGAGCACGAGCAGGGTCTGGCCCTCCTGCAGGCGGCCGCGGTCGAGCAGGGCGTGGATCGAGGTGGCGTAGGTGAGGATGAGGGCGGAGCCTTCCTCGAAGCTGCGCTCCTGTGGCAGCGGCAGCGCCATGGCGGCGGGGACCAGCACCTTTTCGGCAAGCCCGCCATGGCCGAGCATCGCGATCAGCCGGTCGCCTTCCTTCCAGCCCTCGACGCCTTCGCCGGCGGCTTCGACCAGGCCGGCGATCTCGCCGCCCGGCGCGAAGGGACGGGGCGGCTTGAACTGATATTTGTCCTCGATGATCAGCACGTCCGGATAGTTGATCGCGCAGGCTTTGACCCGGACGAGCAGCTGGCCGGGGCCGGGCACCGGATCGGGAAGCTCGGCGAGTTCCAGCGTTTCGGGGCCGCCCGGCGCGGTGGAGAGCAGAGCCTTCATTGCGCCGCCTTCGGGAAAGCGGGGAGCTTGGCGATATCGGCCGCCTCGTGCTGGATGATCACCTTCGCGCCGAGATTCTGCGCCATCCGGTCGAACCGGTCCATCGAGGCCAGGGTGTCGGCGCGGTCGTGGTTGAAGGGCGGCACGCCGCGATTCCCCACCTGCTCGGTGAAATGATAGAGGTCCCCGGAGAGGAGCACCGGGCCCGACGCCAGCCGCACCAGCAAAGCGTAATGGGCGGGCGTGTGGCCGGGCAGGGTCAGCATCACCACCTTGCCGTCGCCGAACACGTCCTTGTCGCCGGTGACCGGCTCCAGCGTCCCCCCGCCGCCGAGCCAGTGGGCGAGCGCCTTCACCGAATCCTCGTCGACCGGCGGCGTCTGGCGGAGCAGGTCGAGATCACCCTTGCCCATCAGGAGCTTCGCGCCCGGGAAGCGGCCGGCCTGGCCGACATGGTCGAAATGCCAGTGGCTGATCCCGATCGTCTCGATCTGCTCAGGCTTCACGCCGATCTCGGCGAGCTGATCGACCAGGCTGCGCCTGACGGTGATCTTCTGCGCCGCATTTTCGAAGCCGTTGCCGACCAGCGCGTCGGTGAGGCCGGTGTCCCACAGCATGTAGCGGTCGCCGTGGCGGATCAGGTAGCAGCTGCCGACGATGTCCTTGGGGCCCGGCGGGTATTGGAAGGTGTCGGAGAAGAAGGCGCCGTACTGCTTGATGGTGAACTCGCCGCAATCGAGCCGCCACAGGGAGACGGGCGCGTCCGGCTTCGGCGCGGGCGCCTGCATCGCGCCCAGTGCCAGCCACGCCGCCGCCAGAGCCATCGTCCGCTTCAGCATCCTTGCGTCTCCCCGCTTCGTTCCTTGGGCGAGACATAGGAGGGATCGTGGGCGAAGGGCAATTCCCGGCCGTGCTCCAGCGCGTCGAGAATGGCGGCGAAATCGGTGCGGCAGCGGAAACCGAGCAGCCGCTCGGCGCGCGACGGATCGTAGACGCGGTCGATCGCGGCGGGGAGCGTCCAGCCGGCGCGGGCGTAGAGGGCGGCCGCCTGCGGGAAGTGGCGCGCGATGACGGCGGGCGCGTCGCGGATCAGCTCCTCCGCTTCCTCGCGGGCGAAGGGCGGCGGGGCGGAGAGGATGAAGGTCTCGCAGCCGAGGGAGGGCGCCCGCTCCAGCGCCGCGACATGCGCGTCGGCGGCATCCTCGACGGTGAGGCGGCGGTTGAGGAATTCGTTGGCCTTTATGTTCGGACCGGAGAGGTGGCGGTGGGTGTCGTCCTCTTCGGGGAAGAAGCGCCCGGTGCGCAGGATCGCGACGGGGAGGCCGTGCTCGATGAAGGCGAGGCGGCACAGATGCTCGGCGGCGCGCTTGGTGACGCCGTAGATGTTGCGCGGCGCGAGCGGGCCGTACGCCTCGGTCAGCCACGCGGCCTCGGTGGCGCCGCCCTGCGCGCCCGCGCGGATCGCCGCGGAGATCATCAGCGAGGTGGTGGAGGTGAAGACGAAGCGGTCGTGGCCCGCAGCCTGCGCCGCCTCGAGCAGGTTGAGCGTGCCGGTGACGTTGACGTCGACGAACGCCTGCGCCGGATAGCGGGCGATGTCCGGCTTGTGCAGCGCGCCGGCGTGGACGACGGCCTCGATGCCGCGATCGGCGAAGGTCCTGTCGACGAGGGCGCGGTCGGCGACGGAGCCGCGGACGTTCGTATCGGCGCCCGGCGCGACGTCGAGGCCGGTCACCGCATGGCCGGCCTCCCGCAGCCGCGGCGCGAGGAAGCGCCCGAGCCAGCCGGAGGAGCCGGTGAGGAGGACCCGCATCAGCCCTCGTAGCGCGCCGTGGTCTTCTCCCGCACCTCCTCCGCCGTCACGCCCGGCGCCAGCTCGATCAGCCTGAACGGGCTGTCATGGTCTGGGCGCTGGAAGACGCAGAGATCGGTGACGATCATGTCGACGACGTTCTTGCCGGTGAGCGGCAGCGTGCATTCGGGAATGAACTTGGGGTCGCCGCTCTTGGAATTGTGCTCCATCACGACGATGATCTTCTTGACGCCGGCGACGAGGTCCATCGCGCCGCCCATCCCCTTCACCATCTTGCCGGGGATCATCCAGTTGGCGATGTCGCCTTTTTCGGAAACCTCCATCGCGCCGAGCACGGTGAGGTCGATATGGCCGCCGCGGATCATCGCGAAGCTCTGCTCCGATCCGAAATAGCTCGACGAGGGGAGCTGGCTGATCGTCTGCTTGCCGGCGTTGATGAGGTCGGGATCGACCTCGTCCTCATAGGGGAAGGGGCCGATGCCGAGCATGCCGTTTTCGGATTGCAGCGTCACTTCCATCCCCTCGGGGATGTTGTTGGCGACGAGCGTCGGGATGCCGATGCCGAGGTTGACGTAATAGCCGTCGCGCAGCTCGCGGGCGGCGCGGGCGGCCATCTGGTTGCGGTCCCAGGGCATCAGTCTTGTCCTCCTTGCGGGTCGGCCCAGCGCGTGCCGGCCGGAAAAACGTCGTCGAACCCGCCGCGCAGGCCGGGGCCGTAGACGGGGTTGGAAAGCAGGAACCAGCCATTGCCCCACAGCCGCGCGAAGGGCAGCGTGGTGGCGGCGCGGCGGCGCTCGGCGACGGCGAGGCCGCGGGCGTTGAACAGGTCGGAGAAATCGCCGAGCTGGTCGCCGGCCATGGCGAGGACGCAGTAGCGCTCCGCGAGGAGGGCGCGGCGGCCGTCCTTCTCCCGGTCGCCGGGCGGGTCGCCGCGCAGGAACAGGGTGTCGAGGTGGACGGCGGGGCCGAGGCCGGCGGCGTTCAGCGCCTCTTCGGCGTTTGCGGCGAATTCGCCGTCGCGATTGGTGTTGAAGAGCACCTTGACGCCCGCGGCGCGCACCGCGTCGAGCGCGGTGACGGCGCCCGGCATCGGCGCCAGCTCCTTCACGCCTTCGGCCATCCACTTGCGGTGGAGATCGCGGTCGTAATCCTTGCCGCGGCGGGCGAGGGCATATTCGAAGCCGAGATTCTGGATCACCGTCTCGTCGGCGTCGAGGATGACGGCGGGGGGCTTGTCTCCGCAGGGCACGAAGCGGGCGGCGGTGAGGGTCGACCCTTCGGCGAGGACGACGCTGCTCGCCGGGCGGCTGCGGGCGGCCTCGAGCACATAGTCGCGAAAGCCGTGCCAGGCCTGGATGCTGGCCGCGCCGCCTTCGCCCGAGCCGTAGAGCCACTGCATCGTCGCCGGGACTTCGGCCTCGGCGGCCGCGGCGGGGGCGGCCGGCGCCGGCGCGGGAGGCGCCTCGGCCGCGGGCGCGGTCGCGCAGGCGCCGAGCGCGAGAAGCAAAGCGAGGGGAAGCGTCCGGCGCATGCTCATCCTCCCGGCGCCGTCAGGTAGCGGGGAGGAATCGGGTTCTCCGGCGTCTCGGGCTGCCACATCACGGAAACCACCCACCAGCGGCCGCCGTGGCGGGCGAGCTGGATGCTGTTGATGCCGCGCAGGATCACGGGCCCGTCCGCGGCATTGCGCGCCTCATAGGCGGAGAAGACGTGGGCGATCCCGCCATAATGTTCGACGGTGCGGCCGATCTCGCGCTCGAAGAAGCCGTCCTTCTCGAGCAGCGGCCCGCTGATGCGGATATAGTCCTCGACGCCGCCGACCCGGAGGCCCTGCGGGCCGAGCGGCATCAGCCGGCCGCCGGCGCTGAACAAGGACCGCATCCGATCCCAGTCCCTTTTCTCGCCGGCCGGGCCGGAGATGACGTCGTACAGCGCCGCGACGATCGCCTCGACGCTGGCGACGTCGGCCGGATCGGCGGGGACGGCGGCTTCGGTCGCGGCGACGAAGCCGGGCTGGGGCTGCGCCGCTTCGGCGGCCGGGGCCGTAGCGCAGGCGGAGAGAGCGAGCGCGGAGGCAAGCGCGATCCCCCTCCCTGCAAGGGAGGGGCGAGGGGTGGGTTGGGTCAGGTGGGGCTCGATGCCCCGCCGGGCGCAGGCTGTCGTCGACGCCGGAGCCGCACGAGCGGCGCGCCTGCGGCTCGCACCCACCCCCGGCCCCTCCCTTCCAGGGAGGGAAGGCCTGGCGCCCGCCTCGCTCACGCCGCCGCCCTCTCCCTCACGGTGCGGAATTCGATCTTCTTGTCGTAGGGCGCGCCGGAGATCATCCGCTTCACGTAGATGGAGGGGAGGTGGATGCAGTCGGCGTCGAGGGAGCCGACCGGCACGATCTCCTCGACCTCGGCGACGCAGATCTTGCCGGAGGTCGCCATCGGCTGGTTGAAGTTGCGCGCGGTCTTGCGGAAGACGAGGTTGCCCGCCTCGTCGGCCTTCCAGCCCTTGATGATCGACAGGTCGGCGCGGATGCCGCGCTCGAGGATGTAGGTCTCCCCGTCGAACTCCTTATGCTCCTTGCCCTCGGCGACGATCGTGCCGACGCCGGTCTTGGTGTAGAAGCCCGGAATGCCGGCGCCGCCCGCGCGGCAGCGTTCGGCGAGCGTGCCCTGCGGGCAGAATTCGACCTCGAGCTCCCCGGCCAGATACTGCCGTTCGAACTCCTTGTTCTCGCCCACGTAGGAGGAGATCATCTTCCGCACCTGCCGCGTGCGCAGCAGCTTGCCGAGGCCCTCATTGTCGATGCCGGCATTGTTGGAGACGAGGGTGAGGTCCTTGACGCCCGAATCGCGGATCGCGTCGATCAGGCGCTCGGGGATGCCGCAAAGGCCGAAGCCGCCCGCGCAGATCGTCATGCCGTCGAACAGCAGGCCCTCGAGGGCGGCCGCCGCATCCGGGAAAATCTTCTTCATCGCCTGTCGCTCCCAGCTGGTTGCGGAGCGGATAGGCGGGCGAGGCGGGTCGGGTCAAGAAAAGTTGAATGGGTATTCAGGTTGGCAGGTCGTGGACCCCCGAGGAGCATCGCCGTCATCCCGGCGAAGGCCGGGATCTCGTGGAGCCACGCGGTGACTTCCTG
>JBKBVA010000175.1:0-5655 GCA_046289665.1 Allosphingosinicella sp. | reverse complement strand
CAATGGGATCGTGGCTGCGGCCGGGACTGGGGCCCCAACCGCAGGCAATTCGTGCTGGCGGGAGCGGCCGCGTTCGCCGCCTGCACCACTGCGCCCGCCGCCGGCGGCGCGCGCCTTGTGGAAGAGCGGGTGCGCATCGCGACGCCCGACGGGACGATGGATGCGTTCTTCGTGCGCCCGGCGGACGGGCGCCACCCCGCCATCCTCACCTGGCCGGACATCGCCGGACTGCGCGAGGCGTTCGAGGTGATGGCCCGGCGGCTGGCGGGACAGGGCTATGCGGTGCTGGTGGTCAATCCTTATTATCGCGCCGCCCCGTCGCCGCAATTCTCCGACTTTGCCGCGTTTCGCGCGGCCGGCGGCTTCGAGAAGGTGGGGCCGTGGCGGGCGGCGCTGACGGCCGACGCGATCCGGCGCGACGCGACGGCCGCGGTGGCCTGGCTCAACCGGCGGCGCGAGGTCGACCGGGATCGCGGCGTCGGCACCCACGGCTATTGCATGGGCGGGCCTTTCACGGTGTGGACGGCCGCGGCCGTTCCGCAGCGGGTCCGCGCGGCGGCATCGCTCCACGGCGGAGGGCTGGTGCGGCCCGACGATCCCCAAAGCCCGCACGCGCTTCTGGACGAGACGCAGGCGCGCTATCTCTTCGCGATCAGCCAGGACGACGACGCGAAGGCGCCCGACGTGAAGACAGCCCTCCGCGACGCCGCGGCGGCCGCCGGGCGCCCCGCGGAGATCGAGGTCTATCCCGCCGATCACGGCTGGACCGTGATCGACAGCCCCGCCTACGACGCCGCTGCCGCGGAACGGGCCTGGACGCGGATGAGCGCCTTGTTCGCCACCTTGTAGAAAGCGGCCGGCGCCAAGGCAGGGGCTGGCCCGCCGATACAATCCGCGACAATTTTCCCCGGCTGCCGACAACTTGGCGGTACAGTGTCGGCCGATCTCTGGAGGCCGGGCACGGAGGCCGCCGTGGCCGCCACTGCCCTTCGGCACAAAGGCGCACCAGCGCCGTTCGAGGAAGCATGAGCGACAAAGAGCCCCATCTGCTGCTCGTCGACGACGAGCGCGACATACGCGATCCGCTGGCCCAATATCTCGGGCGGAGCGGCTTTCGCGTGTCCAAGGCGGAGAATGCCGAGGTCGCGCGCCAGATGCTCGCCGGCTATGCCATCGACCTCGTCCTGCTCGACGTGATGATGCCGGGCGAGGACGGGCTCTCCCTCTGCGCCTATATCCGCGCCACCTCGAAGATGCCGGTCATCCTGCTGACCGCCCGGGCGGAGGAGACGGACCGGATCGTCGGCCTCGAAATGGGCGCCGACGATTATGTGGTGAAGCCGTTCAGCCCGCGCGAATTGCTCGCCCGCGTCAAGGCGGTGCTCCGCCGCACGGGCGATGGCGACGCGCAGGTCCGCGCGCCCGACGCCGAGGCCTATGCCTTCGGGCCGTGGGTGCTGAGGACGGGCGAGCGCGAGCTGGTCGGCGAGGACGGAGTCGCCGTTCCGCTCTCGACCGGCGAGTTCAACCTCCTCTCGGCCTTCGTCACCCGCCCGAAGCGCGTGCTGACCCGCGACCAGCTTCTCGATCTCAGCCAGGGTCGGGAGCTCGCCGCCTTCGAGCGCAGCATCGACAACCATATCAGCCGGCTGCGGCGCAAGGTGGAGGCGGACCCGAAGAACCCGGCGCTGATCAAGACGGTGTGGGGCGGCGGCTACATGCTCGCCGCGGACGTCCGGCGCCTGTGAAGCGCTTCCTCCCCCGGAGCCTGCTCGGGCAGATGATGCTGCTGATCGGCGCGGCCCTGCTCGTCGCGCAGATGGTCAACTTCGCCTTGATCCTCAGCGACAGGCAGAGGCTGAGCCTGGCGCAGACCGAAGCGCCGGCGGTCGCCCATTTCGTCCACACTGCGGCGCAGGCGCGCAGCAACGGGGGTTTTGCCGTACCCGCGCGCGGCGGCCGGGGCGCGGCTTATGCGGTCGGCGGGAAGAGCCTCATCGACCAGGCGGGTCTGCCCCGGACGCCGGCGCTCGAGGCGCGCCTTCGCGCGGCGCTCGCCGAAGCCGGCATCGAGGCGCGTCAGGTTCGCGCCGCGAGAAGCACCGATTTCCGGCGCTTCCGGCCCGGCGGCGGCGAGGGCCGGCCGCCCCGCCGCGCCGGCGGCGAGCGGCAGATCCTCCTGCTGGCTGCCGAGCTTGGCGACGGGGTCTGGCTCAACGGCCGCATCGTCGCGCCGCGGGGCGATCCGTGGCTCCCCTACCGGCTCCTCGGCGCAACGATCGCCCTCTACATCCTCGTCCTTGCCGCCGCCTTCTGGATCGCGCGGCGGCTGGCGCGGCCCCTGCAGGACCTCACCCATGCGGCCGAGGCGTTCGAAGGGCGTTCGGCCGCGGAGCATGTCGAGCCGCGAGGCCCCGCCGACGTGCGGCGCGCCGTCGACGCCTTCAACGCCATGAATCGCCGCGTCAGCACGCTTCTCGACGAGAAGGACCGCATGCTCGCCGCGATCGGGCACGATCTGCGAACCCCGCTCGCCTCGATCCGCATCCGGGCGGAGAATATGGAGCCGGCCGCGGAGCGCGAGCGGCTCGTCGCCATCGTCGAGGAGATGCACGCAACGCTCGAGGACATTCTGGTTCTCGCCCGCACCGGCCGACCGCGCGAGACGCTGCGCCGTATCGACATCGGCGCGCTCGCCGACGCCCTGGTCGAGGAATATCGCGACCGCGGGGAGAACGTGACCTTCGACGGCGAGGCCGGCGCCGTGGCGAACGTCCAGCCGAACCTGCTTCGCCGGGCCGTCCGGAACCTCATCGACAATGCCCTCGCCTACGGCACCCGCGCGACCGTGCGGGCCGTGCCGGGCAAGGACGCGGTGATCGTCGAGGTCGAGGACGACGGCCCCGGCATCCCGGAGGACCGGATCGGGGAGGTCGTCGAGCCGTTCCGGCGCCTCGAAGCCTCCAGAAGCCGCGAAACCGGCGGCGCCGGGCTGGGGCTGGCGATCGTACAGGCGATCGCGTCCGCCCATGGCGGAACCTTGCGGCTGCGCAACCGCGGCGGCGGCCTCACCGCCTCGATCACGCTGCCGACGGCGGGTCTCCCGGGATAGGCCGGGGGCTCCAGCGGACATCTTCGGAAAAAATGCGGGCGCACGCGGGGGCGATCACCCTGAGCGCTTGTCGGACGCGGACGGCGCCACTATGCGGAGTGATAATGCTTCGCAATAACAGCCTGTCGTGACCCGCGCCGCCATCCGCGCCTGGTACCTCGTCCACAAATGGACGAGCATCGCCTGCACGGCCTTCCTGCTGATGCTGTGCGTCACCGGCCTGCCCCTCATCTTCCACGACGAGATCGACGCCCTTTCCGGCGAGGCGGAGCGGATGCGGATGGAGGGCATCGCCTCGTCGCAGGGCGGGCTGCCGCTCGACGCGATGCGCGACAAGGCGCTGGCGGCGCGCCCCGGCGAGGTGCCGCTGTTCATGGCCTTCGACAATGAAAGCCCCCTCCTCACCGTCACCACCGGCCCCTCGCCCGACGCGCCGGTCGAGCAGATGACCATCCACCTCTTCAATCGCATGACCGGCGCCCCCGCCGGCGCGGTCGAGGATCGAGGAGGGCGGCGTCATGCATTTCATCCTGACGCTGCACGTCGACATGTTCATGGGGCTGCCGGGGAAGCTGTTCCTCGGCTTCATGGGCCTGCTGTTCGTGGCCGCGCTGGTCTCCGGCGTGGTGCTCTACGCGCCGTTCATGCGGAGGCTCGAATTCGGCACCGTCCGCGCCTCGCGGAGCCGCCGGACGAAGTGGCTCGATTATCACAACCTGCTCGGCGTCGCCGTGCTGGCCTGGACGGCGGTCGTCGGCGTCACCGGCGTGATTAACACGCTCGACGACGTGCTCTTCCGCACCTGGCAGATGCGCGACCTGGCGGCGATGACCGCCGCCTATGAGGGCCAGCCGGCGCTGCCCCCCGAGCGCTACGGCTCGCTCGACCGCGCGATGGCGGCGGCGCAGGCGGCCCGCCCCGGCGCGAATCCGCAGTTCATCGCCTTTCCGGGCGGCGCCTTCAGCTCCGACCATCATTATGCGGTGTTCCTGCAAGGCGGCACGCCGCTGACGGAGCATCTGCTCACCCCGGCGCTGATCGACGCCGAGACCAGCGAGCTCACCGACGTGCGGCCGCTGCCGTGGTATCTGTCGGCGCTGCAGCTGTCGCGCCCGCTCCACTTCGGCGATTATGGGGGGCTGCCGCTCAAGATCCTGTGGGCATTGCTGGACCTGTTCACCATCGTCGTGCTCGGCTCCGGTCTCTACCTCTGGCTCGGCCGTCGCCGCGCCCCGCTCGAGGCGCGCGTCCGGGAGGTGGAGACCGGCGGCGTGATCGCCCCGGTGGCGGCCGAATGAGCGCGCCCCTCCCGCGCCGGGCCCGGCCGCTGCGCGCGGTGTTCGCCGCGCCGGCCGCGATCGCCCTTCTCAGCCTGGTCGGGCTGGTGAGCGCGCTCACCGGAGACGGTCTCCGCGACATCCTCTCCTGGGCGGCGCTCGCCGTCCCGATCGCCGTCGTCGCCTGGGCGATGCGCACCCGCCGCCTTTGATCTCCAAACCGCAGTCTCTCGAGGAAGAATCGAAAATGAACCGGTCGAACCGCCGTCTTGCTGCCTTGCTTGTCCTTTCCGCCTCCGCCGCCGGCCTGGCGGCCCCGGCCTTCGCGCAGCAGCAGGATGTCGCCGCCGAGGACGAGGCAGACATCGTCGTCACCGCCCAGCGCGCCAACGAGACGCAGGTGATCCGCGGCGGCAATGTCGGTGTGCTCGGCGACAAGCCGGCCGAGGACGTGCCGTTCACGATCCGCAGCTATAACGAGGCGCTGATCCTGAACCAGCAGCCAGTGACGCTCGGCGAGCTGCTCGAGAACGATCCGACGGTGCGCACCACCTACGGCTTCGGCAACGCCGCGGAGCAGTTCGTCATCCGCGGCTTTCCGCTGTTCGGCGACGATGTCGGCATCAACGGCCTCTACGGGATCGCGCCGCGCCAGCTCATCGCCCCCGAGCTGTACGAGCAGGTCCAGGTGCTGAACGGCGCCAGCGCCTTCCTCAACGGCGCCGCCCCGGGGGGCACCGGCGTCGGCGGCAGCGTCAACCTGATCCCGAAGCGCGCCGCCGCCCGGCCGCTGGCGCGGCTCACCGCCGGCTATGTCTCCGAGGAGCATTTCGGCGGCAGCGGCGACGTGTCGCGCCGCATCGGCAATTGGGGCGTGCGGCTCAACGGCGCCTATCGCAGCGGCGAGGTCGGCATCGAGGACGAGGACCGCACGACCCTCGTGGCCGGCGGCGCGCTCGACTATCTTTCCGCCAATTTCCGCGCGTCGCTCACGCTCGCCTATCAGCGCATGGAGGTGGAGCAGCTCCGCCCCAAGGTCACGCTCGCCACCGCCGTCGTCCCCGCCGTGCCGGAGGCCGACGCCAATTACGCCCAGCCCTGGACGTTCACCGAGCTGCGCGACGTCTTCGGCACCCTCACGCTGGAATATGACGTCGCCGACAACGCCACGATCTATGCGGCCTTCGGCGCCCGCGACGGCCGCGAGGACGGCATTTACGGCGGCATCACCGTCACCGATGCCGCCACCGGCGCGGCGACCGGCAG
>JBKBVA010000174.1:0-5694 GCA_046289665.1 Allosphingosinicella sp. | reverse complement strand
GGCCTCGACCGCGACCACGTCGCACCAGGGCTCGTCCGGGGTGCCGCCGAACTGCAGCCACATCCCGTCCGGCAGGGTCTTCAGTCGGTCGGTGCCGGGCAGCTTCAGGAAGGGCGAGACGGCGGCGGCGGCGTCGGAGCGCAGGCACAGATCGGCGGCGGCGCGCAGCCGCTCGGGCCATTCGGCGCGCGTGCCGAGGGGTGTCGCCGACCAGTCGAAGGCAGCGACCAGATCGGCCATGGGGCCGCTGCCGGGGGGCATTACGGGCGTGTGCAGGGCCAAGGGCGCTCCTTCTCGCGGCCCCTGATAACCTCGCCGCCCACGATCATAAAGGCTTGAAATCGGGTGGGGAGTTCTAGGCGGGCTGGTCGGCGAGCGCCGCCTGCTTCTCCTCGGCGATGCGATCGAGCTCGGCCCGGCTCTTCTTCTCGGCGGCGCTCTTGAGCTGGCCGCAGGCGGCCATGATGTCGCGGCCGCGCGGGCGGCGGATCGGCGCCGAGATGCCGGCTTCGTAGACGATGTCGGAGAAACGCTGGACCCGTTCGTCCGACGAGCATTCGTAGAGCGCGCCCGGCCAGGGATTGAACGGGATGAGGTTGACCTTGGCCGGCAGCTTGTACTTGCGGATCAGGCGGACCAGCTCGCGCGCGTCCTCGTCGCTGTCGTTCTTGTCCTTCAGCATCACATATTCGAAGGTGATGCGGCGCGCATTGTTGGCGCCCGGATAATCGGCGCAGGCCTGCAGCAGCTCCTCGATGCCGAACTTGCGGTTGAGGGGGACGATCTCGTCCCGCACCTCCTTGGTCACCGCGTGGAGCGACACGGCGAGGTTGACGCCGATCTCCTCCCCGGCCCGCGCCATCATCGGCACCACGCCGGAGGTGGAGAGGGTGATGCGGCGGCGCGACAGGCCGAGGCCGTCGCCGTCCATCACGATCTTCAGCGCGTCGCGGACGTTGTCGAAATTGTACAAGGGCTCGCCCATGCCCATCATCACGATGTTGGAGAGCATGCGCCCCTCCGGCTGGGAGGGCCATTCGCCGAGCGCGTCGCGCGCCAGCATCACCTGGCCGACGATCTCGCCGGCGGTGAGGTTGCGCACGAGGCGCATCGTCCCGGTGTGGCAGAAGCGGCAATTGAGGGTGCAGCCCACCTGGCTCGACACGCACAATGTGCCGCGGTCCGCATCGGGGATGAACACCATCTCGAAATCGTGGCCGTCGGGCGTCTTCAAGAGCCACTTGCGGGTGCCGTCGGTCGAGACCTGCTGGACGACGATCTCGGGGCGCCCCACCGTGAAGCGCTCGGCGAGCCAGGCGCGCTGCGGCTTGGCGATGTCGCTCATTGCGTCGAACGAGGTGGCGCCGCGATTGTAGATCTGGTGCCAGATCTGCTTGGCGCGCAGCTTCGCCTGCCGCTCGTCCAGCCCCGCCTCGGCGAGGGCGGCGCGGATCGCGTCGCGGGAGAGGCCGACCAGATCGAGGCGCGCGTCGGCGCCCTGGGCGGCAGGGCGCGGCACGGGCACCGGGTCGATCAGACCGGGAATGGACATCGGGGCTGTCATGAGAGCGCCTATGTAGGCGGGCGCGCCGGCGATTTCCAGTCGCCCGTCATGCCCGCCTGACGCGGGCCAGGCCGGGGCTCAGCCGCGCAGCCTGGCCAAAGTCCGCGGCCCGGCGATGCCGTCCGCCTGGAGCCGGTTCTTCGCCTGGAAGGCGATCACGGCGCGCTTGGTGGCGGGGCCGAAATCCCCGTCGGCGGTGAGGCCGAGCCGCTGCTGCAGCCAGGCGACGTCGGGGCCGGCGTCGCCCATCTTCAACGTCCGCACCACGGCCGGTTCGGCGCGGGGCGAGACGATCGAATGGTGGAGGTAGGCGGCGGCGAGCTTCTCGTCGTAGCGGTTGATGCGGAAGTTCGGCCCGTTATAGCCGCGCGCGAAGCCGGCCCAGTCGCGCCGGCACAGCTCGTCGTCGAGGCGGTTCGCCTTCACGAAGGCGACGAAGGCGTGCAGATGATCGTCCTCCGATCGGGTCATCGCCGCCACGAAGGCCTCGACGTCGTCGAAGCCGGCGGCCTCGTGGTTGCGGCCGAGGATCTGGAAGGCGCCCCAGCTCGCCGCCTTGAGCGCGGCGGCGCGGTCCAGCGCCATCGCCTCGCCCAGCCTTTCATATTCGCGTGCGCCGCCGGCATAGCCGCCGGGCGTGGGCGAGGAGATGCCGGGATGCGTGCCGCTGAACCGGCCGTCCGTCAGGCGGTGGAACAGGTGCCGCTCGAACAGGATCTTCGGGCGCGTGTCGGGCAGGAAGCCGCCGTTGCTCTCCACCGAGATGACGGCGCGCACCGCCGCGATGTCGGCGCCGAGCTCCGCCGCCGCCTGTGCGATCGCCCCGTCGGTGAACCGCCTTGCCGGACCCGTAAATTCCATGATCGTTCCCCCTTCGACCGGAAATGCTCCCACGCCCGGACGAAGGTCTGCCTGCCGATCCTACATGTCAAGCGCGGCTCTGGCGGCCCGACTGGCGGCGGGCGGGGCGGACCTCAGACGTCGAGGTTGGCGACGTTCAGCGCATTCTCCTGGATGAAGTCGCGGCGCGGCTCGACGATGTCGCCCATCAGCCGGGTGAAGATCTCGTCGGCGAGATCGGCCTGGGCGACCTCGACGCGCAGCAGACTGCGATTCTCGGGATCGAGCGTCGTCTCCCACAGCTGGTCGGCGTTCATCTCGCCCAGCCCCTTGTAGCGCTGGATGGCGAGGCCCTTGCGGCCGGCGGCGAGGATGGCCTCCAGCAATTCGGTCGGCCGGCGCACCAGCACGCCGCGCGCGTCGGGCGCCTTTTCGGGGCGCGGCACGCCCTCGACGCGGCTGTTCGGCTCGTCCTCGTCCGGTCCCTGCTCCTCCTCGGCGCTGGCCGCGGCGGCGGACTTCAGCGTGACGAGGCGCGAGGCGCGGGCGTAGGTGGCGGCTTCCTCGGCGGTGAGGCTGTGGAGCTTGCGCGCTTCGGCCGAGGCGATGAACTTGTGGTCGACGACATGGTGGTCGGTGACGCCGCGCCACAGGCGCCGCAGCACATAGTCGCCGTCGGCGCCGACCTCGCCGGTCCAGCTCGAATCCTCGTCGCTTTCCTGCAGGAAGGCGGCGGCGCGGTTCATCGCGGCGGCGCGGCCGTCGGCGCGGAGCGCGGGATCGAGCGCGCCGTTCAGCGCCAGCGCCTCGATCAGGCCCGGATCGTAGCGGCGCGGCACGTAGCGCATCAGGCTGCGCACCCGGCGGGCATGGTCGGCGAGGGCCTTGAGGTCGTCGCCCGAGCGCGGCCCCTCCGCCGTCTCCAGCACCATCGCCGAGATGCCGGCGTCGACGAGATAGTCGTCGAGGCGCGCATCGTCCTTGAGGTACACCTCGGAGCGGCCCTTGGCGACTTTGTAGAGCGGCGGCTGGGCGATGTAGAGGTGGCCGCGCTCGATCAGCTCCGGCATCTGCCGGTAGAAGAAGGTGAGCAGAAGCGTGCGGATGTGGGCGCCGTCGACATCGGCGTCCGTCATGATGACAATCTTGTGGTAGCGCAGTTTGTCGGCGTTGAAATCGTCGCGGCCGATGCCGGTGCCGAGCGCCTGGATCAACGTCCCGACTTCCTTGGACGAGAGCATCCGGTCGAAGCGGGCGCGCTCGACGTTCAGGATCTTGCCCTTCAGCGGCAGGATCGCCTGCACCTCGCGGTTGCGCCCCTGCTTGGCCGAGCCGCCGGCCGAGTCGCCCTCGACCAGGAACAGTTCGCACTTGGACGGGTCGCGCTCCTGGCAGTCGGCGAGCTTGCCGGGCAGCGAGGCGATGTCCATCGCGCCCTTGCGCCTGGTCAGCTCGCGCGCCTTCCTCGCCGCCTCGCGCGCCGCGGCGGCGTCGATGATCTTCTGGACGATGGTGCGGGCGTGCTGGGGGTTCTCCTCCAGCCACTCGGCCATCTTGTCGGCCATCAGGCTCTCGAGCGGCTGGCGGACCTCGGAGGAGACGAGCTTGTCCTTGGTCTGCGAGCCGAACTTGGGGTCGGGCAGCTTCACCGAGACGATGGCGGTCAGCCCCTCGCGCATGTCGTCGCCGGTCAGCGACACCTTCTCCTTCTTCAGCGCGCCGGATTTCTCGGCATAGCTGTTGAGCGTCCGGGTCAGCGCCGCGCGGAAGGCGGCGAGGTGGGTGCCGCCGTCGCGCTGCGGGATGTTGTTGGTGAAGCAGAGGACCTGCTCGTAATAGGAATCGTTCCACTCGAGCGCGACCTCGATGCCGATATCCTCGCGCTGGCCGGTGACCGAGATCGGCTCCGGGATGAGCGCGGTCTTGGCGCGGTCGAGATAGCGCACGAAGGCGGCGATCCCGCCCTCATAATAGAGTTCGACGGTGCGCTCCTCCTCGTGCCGCGCGTCGGTGAGGTTGAGGCGCACGCCGGAATTCAGGAAAGCGAGTTCGCGGAAGCGGTGCTCGAGCTTGTCGAAATCGAATTCCACGATCTTGAAGATGTCGGGCGAGGGCAGGAAGGTGACGCGGGTGCCCTTGCGCGAGCCGGCCTCGCCGACGACCTTGAGCGGCGCTTCGGCATCGCCGTTGCGGAAGCGCATGAAATGCTCCTCGCCGTCGCGCCAGATGGTGAGCTCCAGCCATTCCGAAAGCGCGTTCACCACCGAGACGCCGACGCCGTGGAGGCCACCCGACACCTTGTAGGCATTGTCGTCGGACGTGTTCTCGAACTTACCCCCCGCGTGGAGCTGGGTCATGATGACCTCGGCGGCCGAGACGCCCTCTTCCTTGTGGATGCCGGTCGGGATGCCGCGGCCATTGTCCTCGACGCTGACCGATCCGTCCGGGTTGAGGACGATGTTGATGAGGTCGCAATGGCCGGCCAGCGCCTCGTCGATCGCATTGTCGGACACCTCGAACACCATGTGGTGGAGGCCCGATCCGTCGTCGGTGTCGCCGATATACATTCCGGGCCGCTTGCGGACCGCGTCGAGGCCTTTCAGCACCTTGATGGATTCGGCGCCGTATGCGTTTTCAGAAGGGGGATTTGCCATGGTTGTCACATAGGAGCTGGAGGGGCGGAACTAAAGGGAAAAGGGGCCGCGGAGAGCCCGGAAAGCGACAAAGTTCCGCCTGTGGCCAGGGAAATCCCGTCAGCTTTGTCGGCTTCCGGAGACGGCGGCAGGAAGGAAACCATATCTCCGCTAAATCTCTCGACATACTGAACCAATAAGGTACATACCAGCCGGGCGCGGCGGGGTCAAGAGAGAAGGCCGGTCAGGCGGCCGGGAGCACCCTGCCGCCGGCGACGGCGAGTTGGGTCGCGGCGGGCGAGACGGCGTCGAACAGCGCCGGCTCCGTCCCCGTCATCCACACTTGCCCGCCCCCCGCCTCGAGCCGCGCGAACAGGGCGGCACGCCGCCGCGGGTCGAGATGGGCGGCGACCTCGTCGAGCAGCAGGATCGGGCGCCGCCCCGCGTGCTCGGCGACGAGATCGGCATGGGCGAGGACGATGGCGAGGAGCAGGGCCTTCTGCTCGCCGGTCGAGCAGCGGGCGGCGGAAGAAGGCCGCGTTCATGGTGGTGATGCCGCCGATGGCGTTGTCCACCGAGAGCGCATTCGCCGCGCCCGAGAGGCGCTTCAGCACCACCTCCCGCCCCTCGCGCTCGGTGAAGAACTCCGCCGCGCCG
>JBKBVA010000173.1:0-5844 GCA_046289665.1 Allosphingosinicella sp. | reverse complement strand
GGCGACCGTCGTCGCTCCGGCCACCGCACAGCCGCCGGCTCCCGCGGCCTCCGCGGCATCCGGCCCGACGGGCGCACGCCATGAGGCGTGGAGCGCCCCGGCCAGCGCCGATCGCGCCGCCGCCGGCGACGAGGTCGCACTCGGGCTCTACGAGCGCTACGCTTATTTCGGCGAGAGCCTTTATGCCGAGCAGCTCGAGCGGTGGCTGCCGCTCTTCCCGCGCGAGAATTTCCTCTTCATCCGCGCCGAGGACCTGTTTCGCGATCCGCACGCGGAGCTGGCGCGGACGCTGGATTTCCTCGGCCTCGCGCCGTTCGGCCTTTCTCACCTTACGGCGCGGAACGTCGGCTGCTACCCCGCGATCGAGCCGGCCCTGCGCCGGCGCCTCGATGCGCGCTTCGCCGAGCCCAATCGGCGGCTCGCGGCGTTGACCGGCATCGGCTGGCCGTAACGCACCCCTGCCGCTGAACGCTACGCCGGGCGTCCTCAGCCGCGCTCCGGCTCCGGAATGCGGATCCACCTGCCCCGCCCCGCCCCGCGCCGGCCGTAGAGCCTCCGGCCGGCCGCCTTTGCCGCCAGGCCGACGCGATAGACGCCGAGCGCAAGCCGGTCCGGCAGGCGAGCGGCGGCGAGCAGCAGCCGATGTTCCAGCGGCGGCGGCGCGGGATAGAGCCGGCGCAGCGCCCGCAGCGTCGCGAGGTCGCCGCTCGCAATCGCCTCCCGGAGGCGATAGTCGAGGTAGCGGATCGCGAACAGGTCGACCTCCGCCTGCACGTGCGGCGGCAGCGCACCATAAAGCTCCGTCAGCATGGCGACCGAGTAGGACAGATCGGCGAGGGATTGCGGCGGCCGGCCGAACTTGCGCGCCCGCGCCCGATCCGAATCCGAACCCGCCGCGCGGACATAAACGGCGGTGACGCGACTCGACACTGCCACCGGCCATGCCAGAGAAAGGCGCGCCCAGAATTCCCTGTCGGGCCCCTCCAGCGACCGGCTGAAGCCGCCCACCGCGCGCCACGCCGCCTTGCGCACCGCCGCCGAGCTGGCGCCGAAGGTGCGCTCGCCCCGGCCGACCGCAGCGAGATAGCGGATCAGTCGAATGTCGGAAGGGCCGTCGGCGACGAACACCTCTGCCGCACCTGGCGCGGCCGCGGCGGCGGCGGTGCCGATCAGCCCCGCCTCGGGACAAGCGGCGCGCACCGCGTCCAATTCCTCGAGATGGCCCTCCAGCCAGAAATCGTCCGCGTCGAGGAACGCCGCCCAGTCGTGCTTCGCCGCCGCCACCCCCGCGTCCCGGGCGGCCCCGGCGCCGGCATTGTCCTGCCGGATGGTGCGCAGACGCGAGTCCGCGAAGCCGGACAGCGCCTCGAGGCCGCCGTCGGTCGAGCCGTCGTCGACGACGATCAGCTCGAATTCCGGCCCCCGTTGCGCCAGCACGCTCCGCACCGCCCGCGCGATCGTCGTGCGGTTGTTGAAGAGCGGAATGACGACGCTGAACACGGTCAGCCGTAGCGCCGCGGCGCGATCGGCTGAATACCGGACGGGCTGATCATGAAGCCTTTCTCCCGCGCCTCGCGCCAGTCCATCTGCACCACCTTCTCGAGCCGCGACCAGGGCGGCTCGGCGCCCGGCGCGATGTGGGGATGGCTGGCATACCAGCGGCTGCTGCGCCAGCTCATGAAGTGGAGGTAGAGGAAATCGCGGTGCGGGTAATATTCGTTGGTGAGCCGCCCGTCCCGCCAGTACCAGCGCATCGCATCGGTCGCGACGGGCGTCGTATAGGCCTCGCGGAACAGGCATCGCGGCGGCCGCTTGCCGATCATGCCGAGCAGCTTCGCCTTGCGGCCCCTGAACAGAGCGTGGAAGCCCGCCTCGTCGAAGCCGGTATAGTCCGCCGCCTCCATCCGCCGCCGCCAGCCGGGCACGCGCCGGAAGCCGCTGCGCATCGCCTCGCAATTGCGCATCAGGAAGAAGTGGCCGGACACGCGCTCGGAATGGCTGGAAAGGGCGTCGTAGAGGTCCAGCGCGTCCGCGTCATAGGTGGCGCGGATGTCGCCGTAGATGACGTCGAGATCGCCGAAGCCGAAGAAATCGTAGCCGCGCACCAGATCGGCATGGACCTCGCCGAGCGCGGGGCGGATGTCGCAGAGCTTGTAGGGCTCGGCGGGATCGAAGCGGATGCCGAGCGCCTCCGACACCTTCGCCTTGTACGCGGCGAAGGACATGGGGAGGTAGCGGAGGTTCGGCGCGCGGTTTTCGGGCGGCGCCCCGTCGGTGACGATCAGCCAGTCGATCGTCCGGTTCGCCCGGCAGCTTTCGACGAAGAAGTTCATCCACTCCGGCCACGGGCCGAACCAGGGGATGAGGATCAGGATCGAATGGCGCACGCCGCTCCCCGGCCGGCTGCGGGCGCGGAGGCGGCGGCCGCCGGACGCCGCCTCAGTTGCCGCCGGCCGACGCTAGGGCGGTGTTGCCCCGGTCCTTCAGCGCGGCGAGGACCTTGCCGTCGCGGCCGTAGAGATCCTTGTAGGCGACGTAGCCCGGCGCATCGCCGGTCGTCGCGACGGTGAAATAGACGATGTAGACCGGGATCGGCGCCGCCGTATTGGCCTGAACCGTCTTGCCCGAGGCGACCGTCGCCTTGATCTTTTCCGGCGTCCATTCGGTGCCGGCGAGCAGATCGCCGAAGAAGCCCAAAGCGTCCTCGGTGCGGATGCAGCCGTGGCTGAAGGCGCGCTGCTGGCGGTTGAACAGGCCCTGGGCGTTGGTGTCGTGCAGATAGATTGCGTGCGGGTTCGGCATCACCAGCTTGGCGCGGCCGAGCGCGTTGGCCGGCCCCGGCGGCTGGCGGTAGCGCCACTTGCCCTCGCCGGCCGCGACGCGGACATAGCCCTTCTTGCCGCGCACTTCCGGCGCGATGCTCATCGGCACTTCCCACCAAGGATTGAGGATCGCGCCGGTGATGGTGGCGTTGAGCTGCGGCGTCGGCGTCTTGGTCGCGCCGGCGACGGAGCGGCGGCGGGAGATGACGTTCCCGTTCTCGACCAGGGCGACCATATAGGCCGGGACGTTGGAAATGACGTACTTCTGGCCGAGGTCGCGCGGCAGCCAGCGCCAGCGCTCCAGGTTGATCCGGATCTGGTCCCGGAACGCCGCGTCGGTGGTCGGCGCGGCGAGCAGCGCCTTCAGCGCCGCATATTGCGGGTGGGTCGGCAGCAGGGTGTTCAGCGTCTCGGCGATCGCCCCGCCCGCGAGGGCGCGGTTGAGCAAGGCCTGCTGGTCGTAGACGTTCCAGCTGTCGTCCTCGATATACCAGTCGATCCGGGCGTCGCCGCGAACGTGGCCGAACATCAGGTCGGAGGCCACCGAGAGGAAGACGGCGGTAGCGACGCGGTCGAGCGTCTCGCCCCGCGCCTCGATCGCCCGGCGCAGGCCGTCGCGGTCGTAATCCGCCGGATCGAGGCCTTCCTCGCCGATCCGGTCGATGTAAGCGAGGAGCGCGCCCGCCTGCTCGCGGTTCCAGTCTCCGGCGACCGGGGCCGCCATGGCGGGCTGGGCCTTGGTGACCGGCTGCGGCTGCGTCGTCGCCTGGGCGGGGGCCGGATCGCTGGGCAGCGGCGGCATCGCCATCGAATCGTTCTGCGCGGCCGCGGGCGTCGCGGCGAAGAGCAGGAGAAGCGGCAACAAAGAGCGGGTCAGCATGGTCGTTCCTAATGCGAGGTTACGCGGCTCCGCGCCCGGCGCGGCAAGCCTGTCCGTCGCCGAATCCTTTAAACCGCCTCGCTTCTGCCAGCAAGGCGCTACCAAGCGTTTGGAATGGCGGAGAAAACGGCCCGGCGCGGTTTTGCGCCGGGCCGTGTCCCCGAAGCCTCAGAGGCGGTCGTGCGCGGTGTCGCGGTGCATGAAGCCGAAATAGGCCGCGACCAGCGCGAGGACGGCGTGCAGCCAGATGTCGTTGCCGTAGAGCGGAACGAGGCCGAACGTCGTGTTGAGCGCCGGAATGAAGCCCATCACCGTCAGGACCGCGTAGATGATCGCGACGGCCTTGGCATAGCCCTTGGCGCCGCCGAGGCTCCGCGACGCGGCGAGGCCCCAGATGCCGAAGATGATGTGGACGATGTTGTGCAGCGTGTTGACCGGGAACAGGCCGAGCAGCTGTCCGTGGCCGTGCTCGAAGGCGAGATCGACGCCCGCTTCCGGCGGCTGCACCAGTCCCGGCACGAAGCCGAGGACGCCGACGGCGAGGAACACGATGCCGAACAGAAGGGCAAAGGTGCGCGTGCTCATAGTTCCATCTCCCTGTTTTCGTTAATTCTTATACGCAACAAAACGCGTTCTAACGTAATTACGCCTCCGTAACCAGCGACGCCTCATTGCGGCGCGGCAAACACTTGCGAGCGGCCGGGCGGCTCCCCCGCCATCGCCGCGGCGGCGAAGGCGGCGATGGCCGCCGCGATCTTGTCGCCGCCGCGCGCGGACGGCTCGATCGGATTGGCATAGTCCTCGTCCTCGCCGCAGATCAGTCGCAGGTCGATGAGCGGCAGCGCGCGGGCGAAGGCCTCTCGGGTGATGACGTCGTTGAAGATTGCGAGCGCGGTGCGCAGCAGCCGGTAGTCGGCGCCGGACGGCGGCGTGTCGTAGATGGTGCACAGGGCAAGGGGGAGGCCGCGCGCCACCGCCGCCTCGACCGTCCGCGCATAATCGGCGGCGAAGCGGCTCTGCGCTATTTCGAGCAGCGAGACGGCCTCGGCGACGTTGCCGACCGACTGGGAGAGCACGCCCGAGGCGCCCAGCGCATCGTTGCCGCCGGCGCTGATGACGAGATGGGTGGCGTCGCCGGGGAGGCTGTCGAGCTGCGCGAGCACGCTGCGCGTCACCGCGCCGTCCCGCGCGAGCAGGCTCGCCTTCCAGCCGAAGGGGAGCTTGCCGCGCACCTGCCGCACGACGTCGGGCGCGCCGCCGACATAGGCTCCATTGTCGAAGATCGAATCGCCCAGAAGGATGACGTGGCCCATGGACGGGCAGAAACCGCGGCGAAGCAATGGGTTCCGCCTGTCCGGCGGCTCCCCAACCCAGGTTAGGGCATGTTGAAGTTGATGCCCTGGGCGAGCGGCAGATCGCGACTGTAGTTGATCGTGTTGGTGGCCCGGCGCATGTAGTTGCGCCACGCGTCGGAGCCGCTCTCGCGCCCGCCGCCCGTCTCCTTCTCCCCGCCGAACGCGCCGCCGATCTCGGCACCCGAGGGCCCGATATTGACGTTGACGATCCCGCAGTCGGAGCCGGCGGCGGAGAGGAAGGTCTCCGCCTCGCGCAGGTCGGTGGTGAAGATCGAGGAGGCGAGGCCCTGCGGCGCTTCGTTGTGGCGGGCGATCGCCTCGTCGAGCGTCGCGTAGCGCATCACGTAGAGGATCGGCGCGAAGGTCTCGGTGAGCGTGATCGCGCTCTGCTCGGGCATCTCGACGAGGGCCGGTCGGACGTAGAAGGCGTCGGGCCACTCGTCCCTGAGCAGCCGCTCGCCGCCCTCGACGCTGCCGCCCTCCCGCCGCGCCGAGGCGAGCGCCGCCTGCATCGCCTGGAAGGCGGGGCCGTCAATCAGCGGGCCGACCAGAACGCCGTCCTCCAGCGGGTTGCCAACCGGGACGGACGCCCAGATCTGCTTCAGGCGCGGGACCAGCGTCTCGTAGATCTCCTCGTGGACGAACAGGCGGCGCAGCGTCGTGCAGCGCTGGCCGGCGGTGCCGACCGCGGCGAAGGCGATGGCGCGCTCGGCGAGCGCAAGGTCAGCCGAGGGCGCGACGACCATGCCGTTATTGCCGCCGAGCTCGAGCAGGGTCCGCCCGAAGC
>JBKBVA010000172.1:0-5889 GCA_046289665.1 Allosphingosinicella sp. | reverse complement strand
CGTCCCGGACCGCCGCCTGCTTCCCCTGCTGCCAGGCCGCCCGGGCCAGGGCCAGGTCCCGCTGCAGCGTGGCGAAGTCCCCGCCGCTGAACACCAGGTCCGGCAGGTCCGGGAAGGCCTCCCGCGCCAGCGCCCGGTAGGCCTCCAGCAGCACGGCCTGCTCCGCCGGATCCCGCTGCGCTCCGTCAGCCACCCCGCCCGCGCCCGCACCAGCCGCGGCGGGCCGGGCCGCACCACCGGCGACCACGCGATGATGCTCCCGCCGCTCACCACCACCGAAGCGGAAGTCGACCACGTCGTTCATGCCCTCGGCCAGGCCGTTCGCCACCTGCTCGACAGGCCGCGGGATTTCGCCGCGTGACGATGATTTTCCCCGACCCGTCGCACCCGCTCGCCGATGCGCCGCGGCTGAAGATCTACCCGCTGAAGGCGCTGCTCGACCTCCCGCAGGTGGCGGCGCTCGGCGAGGAGGCGCGGTTCGAGATGCGCGTCGTCGGCTCGGTGCTGGCGGTGCGGGCCAATGCCTACATCATCGAAGAGCTGATCGACTGGTCCGCGGTTCCCGACGACCCGATCTACAAGCTGGTCTTTCCGCGGCGCGAGATGCTCGGCGAGCAGGCCTATGGCCGCGTCGCCGACGCCTTGCGGCGGAACGCGCCGGCCGCCGAGCTGGCGGAGATCGTCCGCGCGGTGCGGCTGGCGATGAACCCGCACCCCGCCGGCCAGACGACGCTGAACCGGCCGATGGTGGACGGCGAAACCGCCGAGGGCATCCAGCACAAGTACGACCAGACGCTGCTCTTCTTCCCGTCGGAAGGGCAGACCTGCCACGCTTATTGCACCTTCTGCTTCCGCTGGCCGCAATTCACCGGCGACAAGAGCCTGCGCATGGCGGCGACCGAGGAGGCGCAGCTCGTCCGCTACCTCCGCGATCATCCCGAGATATCGGACGTGCTCGTCACCGGCGGCGACCCGCTGATCATGAAGTCGCGGCGGATCGCCGGGCTGCTGGAGGCGCTGACGGGGCCGGGGCTGGAGCATGTCCGCAACATCCGGCTCGGCACCAAGGCATTGTCCTGGTGGCCGCATCGCTTCACCACCGACCCCGACGCGCCCGAGTTGCTGGCGGCGCTGCGGCGGGTGACCCGGAGCGGCCGGCACCTCGCCGTCATGGCCCACGTCAACCACCCGCGCGAGCTCTCGACGGCCGCGGCGCGGCAGGCGGTGGCGCGGCTCCAGGAGACGGGCGCGGTGATCCGCAGCCAGTCGCCGCTGCTGCGGGGCATCAACGACGACGCCGCCATCTGGTCCGCCATGTGGTCGGAGCAGGTCGCGATGGGGATCGTGCCTTATTACATGTTCGTCGTGCGCGACACCGGCGCGCGGGCCTGGTTCGACGTGCCGCTGGCGCGGGCGTGGGAGATCCATGCCGGGGCGTCGCGGGCGGTGAGCGGCCTCGCCCGCACCGCGCGCGGGCCGTCGATGAGCACCGCGGCCGGCAAGATCGAAGTGCTCGGCGTGGCGGAGGTGGGCGGCGAGAGGCTGTTCGTCCTCCGCTTCCTCCAGGCCCGGCGCGCGGAATGGGCCTATCGCCCGTTCTTCGCCCGCTACGACCCGCAGGCGGCGTGGATCGACGATCTCGTCCCGGCCTTCGGGGAAGAGAGGTTCTTCTTCGAAGGCGAAGCGGCGGGCGGCCCCGCCTGACCGCGAAGCGTCCCCGGGAACCGGGCTCCCGGGGACGCTCTTCGCTCAGCGGTTCGGATCGAGGGGTTTCATCTCGCGGTCGGTGTGGATGCCCGCCGCCTGCGGCTCGCCAATTTCCTTTTCGCCGGCGAGGGCGCGGTCGATGGCGTGAACATCGTCGGTATGCATCAGGCGCTTGATGAAGGGCGAGACGAGGACGACCCCGACGCCGACGCCGACCGCGACCCAGCCGATCGTCGTGTAGACGTCGAGCAGCGGCCCGGTGTCGGCCCCGGCCTCGCCGCCATGGCCGCCGGTCGCCTGGGCGATCATGCCGCCCAGATAGTTGCCGCCCGCGGTGGAGAGGAACCACACGCCCATCATCAGCCCCACCATCCGCGACGGCGCGAGCCGCGTCATCGCCGACAGGCCCACCGGCGACAGGCACAATTCGCCGGTCGTGTGCAGCAGGTAGATGAGGAAGATGAAGATGACCGGGGTCAGGCCCGTGTTCGACACCGCGCCGAGCACCAGCACCAGGAAGCCGGCGCCGAGCTGGACCATGGCGAGGCCGAACTTGGCCGGGGTCGACGGCTCCATCTTGTTGCGGGCCAGCCACAGCCACAGCCAGGCGAAGACCGGGCCGAGCAGCACGATGTAGATGGCGTTGATCGACTGGAACATCGCGGCGGGAACGGCCCAGCCCAAGATCTCCCGGTCGACATGCTCGTCGGTGTAGATGTTGAGCGACGAGCCGGCCTGCTCGAACAGCGCCCAGAAGAGGGGCTGGAGAGCGATGAGGAACAAGGCGGCGTAGATGCGGTCGCGGTAGATCTTGTCGAGCTTCGCCGTCGCTTCCCAGAGCAGGTAGGCGACCGAGACGGCGGCGCAGAGCGCGAGCAGCCATCCGACCATGTCCTGATACTGGATCAGGAACCACACGATGACGACGCCGAGGATGCCCGACGCGTAGACCGCATATTCCATCGGCATGCCCATCACGCGGTTCTTGAGCGCGGGGACGTCCGGCGCCTCGCCGCGGCCCATCAGCGCCGGGCGGCCCCAGATGAAGCCGATGAGGCCGAGCAGCATGCCGACGCCGGCCGCGCCGAAGCCCCACGACCAGCCGTAGGTCTGGCCGAGATAGCCGGCGATGAGCGCACCCAGAGCGGCGCCGAGGTTGATGCCCATGTAGAAGATGGTGAAGGCCGGATCGCGGCGCGGATCGGCCTGGCCGTAGAGCTGGCCGACGATCACCGAGATGTTCGCCTTCAGGAAGCCGACGCCCATGATGATGAAGGCGAGGGCGAGCCAGAAGAGGTTGAGATAGGCCGAATCCTGCCCGCCATCCCCTTCGAAGGCCATCAGACCGTGGCCGATGACGAGCAGCATCGCGCCATATTGCACCGCCTTGCGGTGGCCGATGTAGCGGTCGGCGAGATAGCCGCCGATCACCGGCGTGATGTAGACGAGCGCGCCGTAGGCGCCGTAGATGATATAGGCCCTGTCCTCGGCGAACAGCCAGTGCTGCGTCAGGTAGAAAATCAGCAGGGCGCGCATTCCGTAGAAGGAAAAGCGCTCCCACATTTCGAGGAAGAAGAGGACGAAGAGGCCCCGCGGATGGCCGAGGAAGGTCTTGCCTCCCACAGTTTCCGTCGGCGCTGGGGAGGGTATCGTTGCCACAGGCACTACTCCTAACCGGATCGAGCCCGCTCTCGCGGGGGCTTTCAGTGGCGGCACACTAGCGCGGCAATCGGGTTTGTGAAGCTATGTGTTCGCCGCCGCCGGGACAGCCAAACGCAGGCGGCGGCGTTCGGCTCCCGGCCCGGCCGGCCGCGGGATCGTTTCGGCATCGTCCGGGCGCGCGGCCCGGCGGCGCTCAGCCGTCCTGCGCCCCGGCGCCCTCGCCCTGGCCCTCGGCGTCCGCCCCTTCGCCCGCTTTGGCGTCGTGGAAATAGGGTTCGACCTCGCCCTTCAGCTTCACCGTCATCGGCTCGCCGTAGCGGTCGAGGCTGCGGCCGGCGGCGACGCGGATCCAGCCTTCGGAGACGCTATATTCCTCGACGTCGGTGCGCTCCTTGCCCTTGAAGCGGATGCCGATGCCGCGCTGCAGCGTGTCGGCGTCGAAATAGGCGCTCCGGGGGTTGAGCGAGAGGCGGTCGGGAGGGGTGTCGGTCACGGTTCGTCTTTCGATAGTGGAGGTGAACGGATCAGCGCAGCTTCGCGATCTTGAGGCCGTCTTCCTTGGCGCGGTCCTGCACCGATTCCTCGCTGCGGGTCAGCGCCTTGGCGATGGCCTTGAGGCCCATGCCCTTGGCCGCCAGCGTGTGGAGCTTCTGGATCTCCTCGCTCTTCCACGGCTGGCGGTGGCGGGTGAATTTCTCGGCCATCAGCTCTTCACCGGCGTGCCCTTGGTCGAAGGATTGGCGGCGATGGTCTTCTTCACCTCCTTCTTGGGCTTCCTGGATTCCTTGTTGCTGCGCACCTGGCCCTTGGCCATATCGACTCTCCTTCAGCCGCGCTTCGCGGCGATCCACGCATCGACCTGTTGCTCGAGGATGTCGAGCGGCAGCGGGCCGTTTTCGAGTATCACCGTATGGAATTCGCGGATGTCGAAGCGGTCGCCGAGCGCCGTCTTCGCCTTCTCGCGCAGCTCGAAGATCTTGAGCTGGCCGATCTTGTAGCTCGTCGCCTGGCCGGGATTGTTGATGTAGCGCTCGACCTCCTTGACGATGTCGCGCTCCGACAGCAGCGAATTGTCGCGGAAATAGGCGATCGCCTGCTCGCGCGACCAGCGCTTGGAATGAAGGCCGGTGTCGACCACGAGGCGCACCGCGCGCCACAGTTCGAGGCTGAGGTGGCCGAACTCCGAATAGGGGTCCTGGTAGAAGCCCATCTCGCGCCCGAGCCGCTCGGCGTAGAGGCCCCAGCCTTCCGAATAGGCGCTGTAGCCGCCGAAGCGGCGGAACTTGGCGATGCCGGGGAGCTCCTGCTGCAGCGCGATCTGGAAATGGTGGCCCGGCGCGCCTTCGTGATAGGCGATGCCCTCCACCTGGGGCTTGAGCACCTGGTTCATGTCGGCGAGGTTCATGTAGAAGATGCCGGGCCGCGACCCGTCCGGGGAGGGGCGGTTGTAGAAGGCGACCGAGGCCGTCTCCTGCCGCCACGCCTCGACCGCGCGCACTTCGAGCGGCGCCTTGGGCAGGCGGCCGAACCATTTCGGCGCCACCGCCATCACCTGGTCGATATAGGCGCGCGCGTCGGCGAGATATTGTTCGCGGCCCTCGGCGGTGTTCGGATATTTGAACTGCGCGCCGTTCTTGATGTGGGCGAAGAAGTCCTGGAGCGAGCCGGTGAAGCCGACGCGGCGCTTGATCGCCTCCATCTCGCCGTGGATGCGCTCGACCTCGGCGAGGCCGATGCGGTGGATCTCGTCGGCGGAAAGGTCGGTGGTGGTGTAGCTCTTCAGCCGCGCGGCATAATAAGCATCGCCGTCGGGCAGGCTCCATGCGCCGTCATTGCCCTTCGCCCGCGGCTCCACCGCGTCGAGCGTGGCGAGCATGGTGTTCACGCCGCGGCGGAACGGGCCGGACAGCGCCTCGGATGCATCGGCGATCAGCCGCGCCTTGACGTCGGCCGGAGCATCGAGCGCGTCGACCTTCTTGCGGAAGTCGGCGAGCAGGGTTCCGTCCGCCGCGCCCGCCTCGAACGGCGCGCCGGTGATCACCTTCTTCGCGTCGGCGCGGACCGGGGCGAAGTTGAAGCGCGGGGCGACGATGCCCTTGTCCGCCTGCGCCCGCACGCGCTGCGAGATCTCGCCCATCACCCGCTCGGTCTCGCGGATGCGCGAGACATAGGATTCGGCGTCGGCGACGCTGTCGACGCGGTGCTGGTTGATCAGGAAGACGGGGAGGGAGCCGGCCGGGCTGCCGTTGGTCGACATCGGGAAATTATAGTCGCGCCACTTGAACTGCTCGCGGCCGCGCAGGACGTTGTTCTCGAGCAGGCGGTAGCTGAGCTTGCCGGCCGGGCTCAGCGCTTCATAGTCGAATTCCGCCTTCATCCGCGCCAGCTGCGCCTCGGCGAGTTCGCGGCTGCGGACCGCATCGGCGTCGGTATAGTCGTCGAGCCTGTCGTAATTCGTCTTCATGCCAAGGCTGGTCAGGGTCTCGGGCGACTGCGCGACCGCCTCGTCGAACGCCGCGT
>JBKBVA010000171.1:0-5899 GCA_046289665.1 Allosphingosinicella sp. | reverse complement strand
CGCCCCATACGCTCGATATCCCGCTCGTGCTCGGTACCCTCGATGCCGAAGGCTCGATCGCGGGGACGGGGGCGGCGTCGCGCGCCGTGTCGCGGGCGATGATGGGCGCGTTCACCGCCTTCGCGCGCGACGGGGATCCCAATCATGGCGGGCTGCCGCACTGGCCGCAGCACCGGCTGCCCGAGCGTCAGACGATGGTGTTCGACACGGCGCCGCGCGCCCTCGACGATCCGCGCCGGTGGGAGCGCGAGCTCTTCGCCCGCGTCCCCTACGTCCAGCCCGGCACCTAGGCCTCCGCGTCGAGCCTCCGGCCGATCGCGACGAAGAGATAGATCAGCACCGGCACCATCACCGCCGAGAGCACCACCTTGGCCAGCATCTGGCCGAGCAGCAGGTTGCCGATCGGGAAGACGCCGTAGAAGGCGACGGTGATGAAGATCAAGGTGTCGACGATCTGCGACAGCACGCCGGCGACCGCGGCGCGCATCCACAGCAGCCGCCCCGATTCGCGCTTGAGCCTGGAAAAGATGGTGACGTTGAGGATCTGCGAGATTCCGTAGGCGACGATGCCGGCGCCCCAGATCCGCCAGGTGGCGCCCATCATCATCTCGAACGCGCCTTGCCGGTCCGCCGGCATTTCGTCCGAGGCGGGGAGCTGCAGCACCAGCCAGGTCAGCAGCATCGAGAAGACGAGCGGCACGAAGCCGATCAGAACCAGCCGGTTGGCCGTCGCGCGGTCGAACAGTTCGGCCACCGCGCTCGACGTCACCACCAGCATCAGGAAGGCGAAGATCCCGGCCTCCACCGCCAATGGCCCGAGGGCCACCTGCTTGTTGCCGAGTACGCCGGCGATGCAGACCATCCCGCCGTAGAAGATGGAGAAAGCGAAGAGCGAAGGCCGGATCGGCGCGGCGGCGGGGGCTGTGGTTGTCATGCCACAGGGCGTAACCGCTTTTTCACAGGTCAAAAAGAGCTTTCCGTCGCCGTCCAATCCGGCCATCAGTGGCGCCCGTGACAGACACCCTCCTCGACGTCCTCGCAATCGGCGATGCCATTGTCGACGTCATCGCCACTGCCGAGGATAGCTTCCTGCAAGAGGAAGGCCTTCCCAAGGGCTCGATGCGCCTCATCGACGCGCAGGAGGCGACGCGACTCTACGGCCGGATGAGCCAGGCGCGCGAGACCAGCGGCGGTTCGGCGGCGAACACGATGGCCGGCCTCGCCGCGATGGGCGGCCGCGCCGGCTTCGTCGGCCAGGTGGCGAAGGACCAGTTGGGCGAGATCTTCGCCCACGACATCCGCGCCCTCGGCGTCGCCTTCGAGACGCCGCCGCTGGAAGGCGAGACGCCGACCGGCCGCTGCCTGATCCTCGTCACGCCGGACGGCCAGCGGACGATGAACACCTTCGCGGGCGCTTCGCACCGCCTCTCCGCCGCCGCGCTCGATGCCGACCGGATACGCTCCGCCGCCATCCTCTACCTCGAAGCCTATCTCTGGGTGCCCGAGGAGCCGCGCGCCGCGATGATCGAGGCGATCGGCATTGCTCACGAGGCGGGGCGCAAGGTCGCGCTGACGCTGTCCGACATCGCCTGCATCGCCCGGCGGCGCGACAGCCTGTTGAAGATCATCGACGAAGGCGCGCTCGATCTCCTGTTCGCCAACGAGCAGGAGGTGATGGCGCTGGCCGGCGAGGCGGATTTCGACGCCGCCGTCGCGGCCTTTTCGGAGCGCGTGCCCCTGCTCGTCGTCACCTGCAGCGAGCGCGGCGCCATCGCCGTCGAGCGCGGCCGCCGCGTCTCGGTGCCGGCCAAGTGGGTGGACAAGGTGGTCGACACGACCGGCGCCGGAGACCTGTTCGCCGCCGGCTTCCTCGCCGGCCAGTCGCGCGGCCGCAGCCTCGAGGAGAGCCTGCGCATGGGCTCGATCGCGGCGGCCGAAATCATCTCCCACTTCGGCGCCCGGCCCGAAGCGGACCTCAAGGAACTGATCGGCGCATGAAACGCCTTGCCGTCTACTGTGGATCTTCGATGGGCATCGACCCGGCTTATGCCGAAACCGCCCGCGCGCTCGGGCTGGAAATGGCCCGGCGGGGCATCGGCCTCGTCTATGGCGGCGGGCGGCTCGGCCTGATGGGCGTGGTCGCCGACGCGGTGCTCGAGGGCGGGGGCGAGGTGCACGGGGTGATCCCGCAGGCGCTGATCGACCTCGAGGTCGCCCATACCGGCCTCACCGAGCTCCACGTCGTCACCACCATGCACGAGCGCAAGGGCAGGATGACCGACCTCACCGACGCCTTCGTGGCGCTGCCGGGCGGCATCGGCACGCTCGACGAGCTGTTCGAGGCCTGGACCTGGAATGCCTTGGGCTATCATTCGAAGCCCTTCGCCCTGCTCGACGTCAACGGCTTCTGGAAGGACCTCGTCGAGCTGATGGACCGGGTGACGGAGAGCGGCTTCATGTCGCCGGCGCGCCGCGCGCAGCTGCTCGTCGCGCACGACGTCGACGGGGCGATCGACATGCTGGACAGGGCCATCGAAGCGGCCGAAACTAGGATGGTCTGGTAAGAGACCGAGGGGCAGGGGAGCCGAAATGCAGACATTGATGGGCCTGGCGGGGATCGCGCTGATTCTCGCCATCGCGGTGCTCTTGTCGTCGAACCGCCGGGCGATCCGGCTGCGGGTCGTCGCCGCCGCCTTCGCGCTGCAGGCGGGGATCGCGGCGCTCGTCCTCTATTCGCCCTGGGGCATCGCGATGATTCGCGGCATGGCGTTCGGCGTCTCCAACCTGCTCGGCTACGCCAATGCCGGCACCGAATTCCTGTTCGGGCCGAGCGAGACCAATCCGCTCGCCAACACCTTCGCCATCGCCGCGCTCCCGGTGATCGTCTTCTTCGCCGCTCTGGTGGCGATCCTCTATTATCTCGGCATCATGCAGCGCGTCGTGCGCTGGGTCGGCGGCGCGATCGCCTGGATCACCGGCATCAGCCGCGTCGAATCCCTCGCCTCCGCCGCCAACATCTTCGTCGGGCAGAGCGAATCGCCGCTGGTCGTGCGTCCCTATCTCGCCGCTCTCCCGCCCTCGCAGCTGTTCACGATCATGGTGGTCGGCATGGCGGGCGTCGCCGGCACCATCCTCGCCGCCTACGCCGCCTTGCTCGGCGATCCGGCGCTGCCTTACCTCCTCGCCGCCGCCTTCATGTCGGCGCCGGGCGGCATCCTGATGGCCAAGATCATCATGCCCGACGCGCCCACCGCCGCCGCCAGCGGCGAGCTGCCGCTCGACGTGCCGCCCGCCGAGCCCGACGAAAAGGTCGAGGTTTCCGAGACGTTCGAGGAGGGCGAGCGGCCGGCGAACATCATCATGGCCGCCGCCGCGGGGGCGCAGACCGGCGTCAAGCTCGCCGTGGCCGTCGGCGCGATGGTGCTCGCCTTCGTCGCCCTCGTCGCGCTCGCCAACGGCCTGCTGGGCGGCGTCGGCGCCTGGTTCGGCTATCCCGATCTCAGCTTCCAGCAGATCGTCGGCACGATCTTCCAGCCGATCATGTTCCTGATCGGCATTCCTTGGGAAGACACGCAGATCGCCGGCGGCCTGTTCGGCACCAAGATCGTCCTCAACGAATTCGTCGCCTTCATCGATCTCGGCGCGCTGGAGGCGGGGACCTTGAGCCCGCGCAGCCTCGCCATCGTCACCTTTGCGCTGTGCGGCTTCGCCAATTTCAGCTCGATCGCGATCCAGATGGCGGTGACCGGCGGCCTCGCCCCCAACCAGCGGCCGGTGATCGCCCGCCTCGGCATCAAGGCGCTGATCGCCGGCTCGCTCGCCAACCTGATGAGCGCGGCGCTGGCCGGCCTGCTCATTTCCGGCTGAGGCGGGAATGGCCGAGACCGATCCCTCGAAACGCGTCTTCCCGCGCGCCCGCGACGATGCCGAGACCGCGCGCCACCAGTCCGTCTCGCCCCAGACGCAGGACCCCGCCTACCAGCTCGCCTTCCAGGACATGGATTTCCTGCTGCGCGAGGACCTGCGCCCTGTCCGCTTCCAGCTCGAGCTGCTGAAGCCGCAATTGCTGCTCGACGAGGCGGAGATCGCCTCCACCCTCGTCTTCTACGGCTCCGCGCGCATTCCCGAGACCGTCCATGCCGACGCCCTTGTCGACGCCGCCGCTACCGACCGGCAGCGCCTGATCGCCGAGCGCCTGCGCGCCAAGGCGAAATATTATGACGAGGCCCGCGCCCTCGCCCGCATCGCCAGCCGCGTGCCGCGCAACGCGCAGGGGCTGCGCGAATTCGTCGTCTGCTCGGGCGGCGGCCCCTCGATCATGGAAGCCGCCAATCGCGGCGCGGCCGACGAGGGCGCCGAATCGATCGGGCTCAACATCGTCCTCCCCCACGAGGCGCTGCCCAACCCCTATGTCACGCCGTCGCTGAGCTTCCAGTTCCACTATTTCGCGCTGAGGAAGATGCATTTCCTGCTCCGCGCCCGCGCCGTCGCGGTCTTCCCCGGCGGCTTCGGCACGTTCGACGAATGCTTCGAACTCCTCACGCTCATCCAGACCGGCAAGGTGAAGCCGCTGCCGATCCTGTTCTTCGGCCGGGAATTCTGGGAGCGGGTGGTGAATTTCGAGGCGCTGGTCGAGGAGGGGGTGATCTCCGAGCGCGACCTCAAGCTGTTCCGCTTCGTCGAGACCGCCGAGGAAGCGTGGCGGCATCTGTGCGACGAGGATGTCGCGGAGCGATTGGCTTGAGCCTTTTCAGCCGCTAAGCCTCGCCCCATGTCGACCGTCCAGACCCCCGCCATCGCCTCCGTCTCGCTCACCGCCTCGGCCGCCGATCCGGAAGGATTCGCCGCCGAGCTCGGCCAGTCGTTCGAGCGGTTCGGCTTCGCCATCATCGCCGACCACGGCATTCCCGCCGAGCTGATCGAGCGGGCCGAGGCCAAGGCCAAGGCCTTCTTCGACCTGCCGGACGACGTGAAGCGCAAATACCATATCGCCGGCCAGGGCGGCGCGCGCGGCTACACCCCGTTCGGCATCGAGACCGCCAAGGGCCACAAGGCGCACGACCTCAAGGAATTCTGGCACGTCGGTCGCGATTTGCCGGAAGGGCACAGGTTTCGCGCCCACATGCCGGACAATGTCTGGCCGGAGGAGGTGGAGAGCTTCCGCGACACCTTCACTGAACTCTACGCGACCTTCGACCGCACAGGCCTCAAGATCCTCCGCGCCATCGCCCGCTATCTCGGCCTCGACGAGGATTATTTCGCCGATACGGTCCGCGACGGCAATTCCGTGCTGCGCCTGCTCCATTATCCGCCGATCCAGGGAGAGCCGGGCAGCCACGTCCGCGCCGGCGCGCATGAGGACATCAACACCATCACGCTGCTGCTCGGCGCCGAGGAAGCGGGGCTCGAGCTGCTGACCCGGGAAGGGACGTGGATCCCGGTCTCGCCCGAGCCCGGCGAGCTGGTCGTCAACATCGGCGACATGCTGCAGCGCCTCACCAACGGCGTGATGCGCTCGACCTCGCACCGCGTCGTCAACCCGCCGCCCGAGCGGCGCGGCCATTCGCGCTACTCGATGCCCTTCTTCCTCCACTTCCGCTCGGATTTCTTGATCGAGGCGCTGCCGGGGACGGTCCCGGACGGGGAGGCGCCGAAATGGCCCCCCTGCACCGCCGACGAGTATCTCCAGGAGCGGCTGCGCGAGATCAAGCTGACCTGAGCGCGGCGCCGCGGCCGCCTCAGCCGGCGTCGCCGAGGTTCGCCGGGCCGAAGCCGGCCGGCAGCAGCTCCGAAATGGCGCGGCGCTCGATCCTCGTGCCGTCGCCGTTCGCCGAGACGATCTCGATGTCCGCACCCGAAAGGCAGGCCGCCTCGTAGATCGCCTGGCGGCAGCCGCCGC
>JBKBVA010000170.1:0-5901 GCA_046289665.1 Allosphingosinicella sp. | reverse complement strand
GTGACCGGGGACACCGTCGGCGATCCCTACAAGGACACCGCGGCCCCGGCGCCGACCGAGGCGAGCGCCATCTCCCCGGCGGTCGCCATCGCGCCGAGGGCGAGCGTCGCGATCGCGGCGAGCGTCGAGGTGGCGCTGACATTGTGGTCGCGCCGCATGTCGCCGGCATAGCCGAGCAGCAAGGCGACGATCGCGCCGGCGACGAGCAGGAGGGTGAGGAGCCGGAGCGGTCCGGCGAGCTGCAGCCCGGCGAGGCCGCCGAGCAGCCCGAGCAGCGCGAAGGTGCGGACGCCCGCGACGCGCGCGCCCTCTTCCTCGGCGCGCATCCGCCAGCCGCGCTCGATGCCGACGAGGAGGCCGATGGCGAGCGCGAGGGCGAGCCCGGGGAGGAAGGACCCCGGCGGGACGGCGGGCACCGGCGCGTCAGCCGCGCGGCTTCGGCCGCTGGGCCGCCGGCCCGGGATCGGCGGGGACGGCTGCCGAGAGCCTTCGTCCGGTTCTGATCATGTCGCCCTCCTTGGCGCGGCGGCTGCGGCGCCGGTCGCCCGATCGGCTACCGGAGCCGGCGGAGGCCCGACATAGGTAGATGCCCGGATCGCGCCTGCCCCGGCGGGGGGCCGGAGGCGGCGAAGGTACGGGAGACTAAGAATGAATACCTATGGCGGGTCCGCCGGACGGCGGCGATTGCGGGCGGCATGACCGCAGACCCGCTCCACCACGGCTACAGCCCGATCTACCGCGACGGGGAGGTGAATCACTGTCCCGGCTGCGGCCAGCGGCAGTGGATCATCGGCCGGATCACCGCCGAATGTCCCTTCTGCGCCACGGCGATACCCCTGCAGCGCACCGGACTGGGAGGGATCGGCCTCGGCGCGCTCTACTGGGACAGGGATATCTACCGCCACGGCTGGCACACCGGACCGGTGCGGCATTCGTGCGAGGCGACCGACTTCGAATGGGACGTATGCTGAGGAGATTGTCCGTTGGTAGCGGAGGAGGGACTTGAACCCCCGACACGCGGATTATGATTCCGCTGCTCTAACCAGCTGAGCTACTCCGCCCCAAGGGGCCGCACCGGCGCGTCGCGCGCGGGGCGACGCGGCCTATAGGCAGGCCCGCCGCACGGGTCAACTGGAGCGCGGCGCCGCGGATTTCAAGCGCCGCCGCCCGGCCGAATGCGCGCGGAACCGCATCGCCGCTCCTGTCGTTTCGGGATTCGACGGAGAGACAAAATGGAATTGCTTACCCCGCTCGAGACGCTGTGCCGGATCATCATCCGCGCCCGCGAGAACGAAGCCCAGGTGCCCGCCCAGGATCCGGACGAGGATGCCGACAATGTCGACGACTTCGACGACGAGGACGAAGGCGGCGCGGTGGCGCTGTCGGCGCTCGAGGACGAGCTCAACACCGGCGTCGAGGAGGAATTGCGCGCGATGCTCGACGACCTCGCCGACGACCAGCTCGCCGAGACGCTGGCGCTCGCCTGGGTCGGCCGCGGCACCTACGATTCGAGCGAGTGGGAAGACGCCTTCGCCGAAGCGAACGACAACGATCCGGAAAGCGCGATCGACGAGCTGATGGACATGCCGCTCCTCGCCTCCCACCTCGAAGGCGGCCTCGCCGCGTTCGACTATAGCTGCGACGGAGTCGGGCAGCTGGATTGATCCGGACGGGCCACCCACGTCATCCCGGCGAAGGCCGGGATCTCGTGGAGAGTGAGGCGGCGCCTTTTCCGGCCTGAGATCCCGGCCTTCGGCGGGATGACGGAAACGGGCCTTTTCCGGCCTGAGATCCCGGCGTTCGCCGGGATGACGGGAACGGGTGGTCTCCGCGTGTCAGCGCGGCCTCAGCCCCGGAACGTCCAGCCTTTCACCGCCTCCCACGGGCCATCCCGGTAGCGCCACAGGGCGAGGCCGCGAATCGCCAGCGGGCGCGGCTCCAGCGTCGCGCGCAGCGCGGCCTGGAGGCGTTTCGCCGCGCGCGACTCGACCTTGTTCTGGACGGTGACGTGCGGCCGCCACGGCGCCCGGTCCTGCGGGGTCAGCAGCCCGGCCAGCGCCAGAGCGAGGTCGTAGCGTATGTCCTCCAGCTCCTCGCTCTCGACCCGGAGCGCCGTCCCCGCCCCCAGATCCATCACCCCCGCGATCCGCGCCCGCGGCGGGGGCGCGGCGGCATAGCCGGCGAGGCGGCGGGCGACCTCGCCTTCCGCGGCCGGCGGCAGATGGTGGAACAGGGTGAGGTGCGCCGGCACCCGGTTGCGCTCGGGCGGATAATGCACCCGGCGCATCTCCTGCAGCCAGCCATTGTCGCCGTCGCCGAACGTGGCGGTGACGATCAGCGGCGCCGCGCTCATATCTCGACCTGGCTGCCGAGCTCGACCACCCTGTTGGGCGGCAGCCGGAAGAATTCCATCGCGCTCTCGGCGTTGCGCAGCATCCAGGCGAACAGTTTCTCGCGCCACAGCGCCATGCCGGGCTTGGCGGCGGCGAGCAGGGTCTGGCGATTGAGGAAGAAGCTCGTCTCCATCATCCGAATGTCGGGCCCGCAGCGCACGCGCGCCAGCGCGGCGGGGATGTCGCTGTCCTCCATGAAGCCGAAATGGAGCACCAGCCGGAAGAAGCCGCTGCCGAGGTCGGTCAGTGCGCAGCGCCGGTATTCCTCCACGAAGGGCGTGTCGGCGATCACGACAGTGAGCAGCAGCACCCGCTCGTGGAGGCAGCGATTGTGCTTCAGATTGTGGAGCAGGGACGGCGGCACGCCTTCCACCGTGCCGGTCATGAACACGGCGGTGCCGGGGACGCGCACCGCGCTCACCGCCGCGGACTTGATGAAGATCTCGACCGGCATGGCGGCGTCCTGCAGCCGCTCGCGCATCAGCTTGCGCCCCCGCGCCCAGGTGGTGAGCAGGGTGTAGGCGACGAGGCCGGCGAGGAGCGGGAACCAGCCGCCGTCGGGCACCTTGGTCAAGGTCGCGCCGAAGAAGGCGGCGTCGACGAGGAAGAAGAGGGCGAGGAGCGGCACCGAGCGCCACGGCTTCCACGTCCAGAGCGAGGAGAGCAAGGCGGCGAGCAGGAAGGTGTCGATCAGCATCGCGCCGGTCACCGCCACGCCGTAGACGGCGGCGAGGTCGCTCGAGCTGCGGAAGGTGAGGATGAGGACGAGCGCCATCACCATCAGCACCCAGTTGACCAGCGGGATGTAGATCTGGCCCTGCACCGCGGTGTGAAGGATCCTGAGGCGCGGCACGAAGCCGAGCTGGATCGCCTGCTGCGTCACCGAGAAGGCGCCCGAAATCACCGCCTGCGTCGCCACCATCGCGGCGAGGATCGAGAGCAGGACGAGGACCGGGCGGAACGCTTCGGGCGCGAGCAGGAAGAAGGGGCCCGCGGCGGCGGCCGAGGGGTCGGCGAGCAGCAGCGCCCCCTGCCCCAGATAGTTCAGCATCAAGGCGGGCAGCACGAAGGCGAACCAGCCGGTGCGGATCGGCTTGCGGCCGAACTGCCCCATCTCGGCATAGAGCGCCTCGGCGCCGGTGACGGCGAGGACCACCGATCCCAGCGCCAGGAAGGCCGCCCAGCCGTCGGCGGCGAACAACGCGACGGCGTGACGCGGATCGAGCGCGAACAGGATCGCCGGGTCCTCGAGGATGGCGAGCAGGCCGAGCACGCCGATGGTCAGCAGGTAGACCGAGATGACCGGGCCGAACCAGCGGGCGAGATGGGCGGTCCCCGCGCGCCGCGCGACGAACAGGCCGACGAGGATGCCGGCCGCGATCGGCACAACCCAAGGCGCGAAGGCGCTTTCGACCACCGCCAGCCCCTCGACCGCGGCGAGGACGGAGATGGCCGGCGTCACCATCGAATCGCCGTAGAAGAGCGCGCAGGCGAGCACGCCGAGCAGCACCAGCGCGGAGGACCAGCGCGCCTTCCCCCCGGTCTTGCGCGAGATGAGGGCGAGAAGCGCGAGGCTGCCCCCCTCCCCCTTATTGTCGGCGCGCACCAGGGTGACGATGTATTTCAGCGTCACCACCAGCATCATCGACCAGAAGATCAGGCTGAGCACGCCGTAGACGGTGCCGGTGGCGATGCCGAGCTGGTGGTGGCCGGCAAAGGCGTCGCGGAAGGCGTAGATCGGGCTGGTGCCGATATCGCCGAACACCACGCCGATCGCCCCCAGCGCCAGCGCGCCGTGGCTGGCGCGACGGCGGGTCGCGGCCGGAGGCGGGTCCGGCGGAAGGGGGGCGGCGATGTCGGTCATGATGAAATGCGGATTGCGGCCCGGCTGCATGCCCGAAAGCCTCGGGCGGCGGCGCGTCTAGCACTCCGCCGGCCGCGCGGCAACGGCGACAAAGCCGTTGGGCCGGGCTATAGGCGCCCGCGCAAACTCAACCCATGGAGTCGCGAAAGATGCGCGTCGGAGTCCCCAAGGAAATCAAGAACCACGAATATCGGGTCGGCCTCACCCCGGCCTCGGTCGCCGAGCTGGTCAGCGCCGGCCACGAGGTGATCGTCGAGACCCAGGCGGGCTGCGGCATCGATTTCGACGACCAGTCCTATGTCGACGCGGGGGCCCGCATCGCTCCCGACGCCGCCGCCACCTTCGCCGCCGCCGACATGATCGTGAAGGTGAAGGAGCCGCAGCCGCAGGAGATCGCCCTGCTCGAGCCGCGGCACCTCCTGTTCACCTACCTCCACCTCGCGCCCGATCCCGAGCAGGCGAAGGGGCTGATGAAGTCCGGCGCGACCTGCATCGCCTATGAGACGGTGACCGCCAACGACCGCTCGCTCCCGCTCCTCAAGCCGATGAGCGAGGTGGCGGGGCGGATGTCGATCCAGGTCGGCGCCCATTATCTGGAGAAGGAGCAGGGCGGCCGCGGCGTGCTGCTCGGCGGCGTGCCGGGCGTCGCGCCGGCCAAGGTCGCGATCCTCGGCGGCGGCGTCTCCGGCGTCAACGCCGCGCAGATGGCGGTCGGCATGCGCGCCGACGTCACCATCTACGACATCTCCAATGCGCGCCTCGCCGAACTCGACATGTTCTTCGGCAGCCAGATCAAGACCGCTTACGCCTCCAAGGCGGCGATCGCCAAGGCGGTGACCGAGGCGGAGCTGGTGATCGGCGCGGTGCTGGTGCCCGGCGCAGCCGCGCCCAAGCTCATCACCCGCGATATGCTGAAGACGATGAAGCGCGGCAGCGTGCTGGTCGACATCTCGATCGACCAGGGCGGCTGCTTCGAGACGTCGAAGGCGACCACCCACGAAAATCCGGTCTACGAGGTGGACGGCGTCATCCATTATTGCGTGGCGAACATGCCGGGCGCCGTCGCCCGCACCTCCGCCTTCGCGCTCAACAACGCGACCCTGCCCTTCGTGCTGAAGCTCGCCGGCAAGGGCGCCGACGCGGCGATGGCGGCCGACCCCCACCTCGCCAACGGCCTCAACGTCTCGGGCGGCAAGATCCGCCACCAGGCGGTGGCCGAGGCGCTGGGCCTGCCGTTCGAAGCCTACGCCTGACCGCGCGGAACGAAGGGAGAACTTCCCCGTTGGGCAGGTGAAAACCTGTTTACGGGGAAGCTCTTATGTCAGACCAGCAGACCGGCCAGCCGACGCCGGAAAAGGACCCTGAAGACTGGGTCACCGGCGACGAGCGGATGACCGGGCCGCAGGCCTCCTATCTGAGACGCTCAGCCAGGAAGCGGGCGAGGATTTCGATCCGGACCTCTCCAAGGCCGAAGCGTCGAAACGCATCGACGAACTCCAGCACGAGACGGGACGCGGCATCGACCACTGAGCGTCCCGTCGTCCCGGCGGAGGCCGGGACCTCGGGGCGGAGGAGGCGCGGCGGCGTGCTTCACCCGACGAGATCCCGGCCTTCGCCGGGATGACGCAGGGGGGAGGATCGCCG
>JBKBVA010000016.1:0-19680 GCA_046289665.1 Allosphingosinicella sp. | reverse complement strand
CCACCGCGCCGCCTTCGGCTTCTTCCGCGACCGGCGCCCCGACCTCTACGGCCGCATCGCCGAGGACCGTTGACCGACGCGCCGCCCGAGCCGCCGCCGGACCTCCGCTCCGAGCGCAGGAGGCTCGCGGGCGCGCTCGGCGCGGCGCTGCTCCTCGCGCTCGCCGCCTATTTCCTGGTCGAATCGACCCTCGGGCGAGACGGCGGCTCGGGCGCCGTCACGCTGACCTTCCTCCTCGCGGTCCCTGCGGGGCTGTCCGCCTTCGTGGCGCTGCTCGGGGACCTGCGCGGCACGAAGGGGCTCGGCCATTATCTCACTGTGCCGTTCGCCCTGACCCTCCTCGCGATCCTTGCCGGAGCGGTGTTCCTTCGGGAGGGGGTGATCTGCATCCTGATGCTGGCGCCTTTCTGGCTGGTCGGCGGCCTGATCGGATCGCTCGCGGTCGGCGCGCTGCGCAAGCAGCTGCGCGGACGCGGCCGCATGCATGCGAGCGCGGCGCTGCTCCTGCCGCTGCTCGCCGCCCAGGTGGAGGCGTCGCTTCCGGTGCCCGAAGGCCGGTACGAGGTGCGGCGCGAGGTCGTGATCGCCGCGCCGCCCGAGCGCGTCTGGCCGCTGCTCGCCTCCATTCCCGCGGTGCGCGCGGAGGAAGGCCGGTGGAACGTGGCGCAGGACCTGCTCGGCATCCCGCGCCCGACCGGGGCGAAACTGGTCCGCCGCGGCGGCGACTTGGTCCGGGAGGCGCAATGGGGCCCGCAGATACGGTTCGAGGAGGCGATCTCGGCGGTGCGGCCGGGCGCGGCGCTCGAATGGCGCTTCCACTTTCCCGACGGGTCGGTGCGCGAGCATACCGACCGCCACATCGCGCCCGACGGCGCGCACCTCGGCATCGAGACCGGCGCCTACCGGCTCGCGCCGCTGCCCGGCGGACGTACGCGCCTGACGCTCGAGACCCGCTACCGCCTGCGCTCGCCCGTCAACGGCTACGCCGCCTGGTGGGGCGGCCTGCTGCTCGGCGGCATCCAGGACAATGTGCTGGCCATCGTGCGGGACCGGGCGGAGGCGGGCGCGCGCGGCGGCCCCGCCGCCTGACTGCTCAGCGGCGGCGGCCGCGGCGTTCCTCGTACCAGGCGTCGAGCATCTGCTGGCGGCAGCCGGTCTGGCCGTAGGTGCCGACCGTCGAGCAGCTTCCCGGCAGGTTCGAGCGGGCCGCATCGTCCAGCGTCTCGGCGCGCGCGCCCCAGGCGGTCTCGCTGAGCGGGTCGCCGGCGTTGCGCAATTCCTTCGGGATGCGGTAGCGCTCGCTGTCCGGGCGGCGGGCGCAGACGACGATCTCCTCCGGATCCTGCGCCACCGGACACGGATCGTCGCCGTAGACGATGGCGGTGACAGACCGCTCCGGCGGCTCGCCCGCCTCGGCATCCTGGGCGGCGAAAGCGAGAGCGAGGAGCAAGGCGGCGGCGGACGGCACGCATCCGTTTCGGGGCCGTCCCCTGAACGGCAGGTGAAGGAGCCGCCGGGATTTGCGGGAGGTCAGCGCAGGGTCAGCGCCTTGGCGAACACGCCCTCGAACATCGCCGCCGTCAGCCGCCCCGTATTCTGGTTGTAGCGGGAGCAATGGTAGCTATCGACGAGGATGCGCCCGTCCGGCAGCCTGTGCTCGGCGCAATGGGCGAATTTATAGTCGGCGAGCCGCCCGCCGGCGCTGCGCACCGCCGCGTCGTGGGCGATTTTGCCGAGCGCCACCAGTACCCGCACCCGCGGCAGGCCGGCCAGAGCGGGGCGGAAGAAGCTGTGCGTGCAGGTGGCGATCTCCTGCGGCGTCGGCTTGTTCTGCGGCGGCACGCACTTGACCGCATTGACGATCACGGCGCCGGTGAGGCGGAGGCCGTCGTCGGGCCGCTCGTCGTAGCGGCCCTCGGCGAGGCCGAACTTGCCGAGCGTTTCGTAGAGCAGCAGCCCGGCATGGTCGCCGGTGAAGGGCCGGCCGGTGCGGTTGGCGCCGTGCTTGCCGGGCGCGAGGCCGCAAATCGCCAGCCACGCGTCCGGATCGCCAAAATGCGGCACCGGCGCGTTCCACCAGTCCGGATATTCGTCGCGCAGCGCATGGCGAAAGGCGACGAGGCGCGGGCAGAGCGGGCAATCGCGCGGCGCTTCGGCATCGGGAACGGGGGAGGTGACGGGGTGCATGGCAAGCGTCTAGGGCTCGCCCGATGCCCGTGACAAGCTATGCGATCGCGCTCGGCTCCAACCGCCGCAGCCGCTTCGGCGCCCCGGCCGCGACCGTGCGCGCCGCGGCGGAGGCGATCGGCGCGGCGCGGCTCTCGCGCATCCGTGCGACGCCGGCTCTGGGGCCGGCCGGGCGCGGCTTCGCCAATGCGGTGGCGATCGTCGAGACCGGTCTCGATCCGACCGAGCTGCTGGCGATGCTGAAGGAGGAGGAGCGCGCCTTCGGCCGCCGCGGCGGGCGCCGCTGGGGACCGCGCGTGCTCGATCTCGATCTCGTCCTGTGGTCGGGCGGTTCCTGGGCCGGCGACGGGCTCATCGTCCCCCACCCCTCCTTCCGCAGCCGCCGCTTCGTGCTGGAGCCCCTCGCCGAGGTGGCGCCGGACTGGCGCGATCCGGTCACCGGCGCGACGATCCGCCAGCTCCTCCACCGCCTCCGCGCGCCCCGCCCGGTTGACCGGGGCGCCGCCCGCTCCTAGGAGCGCGGTGGTTTGCGGGCCCTTAGCTCAGTCGGTAGAGCAACTGACTTTTAATCAGTAGGTCGCTGGTTCGAACCCAGCAGGGCTCACCACCACCATCCGGTCCTTCCGCCGGTCGTCCTTACCGACACGGCCTCCTTCACCCGCCCCGGGCGCGACTCACAGGTCGACGGTCAGGCTCATCTGAAACTGGCGGGGCGCGTTATAATAATAGCCCTCGCCGATGTTGTTGTATCCGTAGACGTCGTTGACCGAGGCGAGCTGCGCGCGGAACGTGGCGGGCTTGCCCGACAGGGCGAAGCGGTAGCGGCCGCCCAGCGCCGCGACGTAGCGCGGTGGAATGACGAGCCCGTCCTCGGCGGTGGCGCGATCCGAGGTGCCCTGATAGGCGAGATCGAGCGACAGCCCCTCCACCCAGGGCAGGTCCCAGTTGAGCGCGCCGTTGACCGATCGCCCGATCGAGCCGACCGGCCGCGGCCCGATCAGCCCCAGATCCACCGCATCGCCGCTCACCTTCGCGTCGAGGAAGACGGCGCCGAGGACGACGCTGAGCCGCGGCGTGATCTGCCCCGCGAGCGACAGCTCGACCCCGCGGTTGCGCACCTCCCCCAGCTCCCGGAAGACGAGGCCGGGATCGAGCGCGAAGTAGGGCTTGCGCACGTCGAACAGGCCCGCGACCAGGCGCAGGTCCTTGGCAAGCGCGTAGCGGAAGCCGGCGTCCATCTGCTCGGTGATGATGGCGGGCGGCGCCTCGCCGCGATTGACCGCGATGTCGGGGGCGACCGGGCTTTCCTCCAGCCCCTTCGCATAACCGGCGTAGAGAGCGAGCCTGCTGCCGGCGAGGACGGAGAGGGTGCCGTTGAACAGCCACGGCCGGGATTCGGAGACCGGCAGGGGGCCGGAGGGGCGGACCACCGCCTTTTCGTAGAAGCTGCGCTGGACGCCGAGGCTGAGCTCGCCGACGTCGCGCCACAGCCCGTGATAGCCGAGCCCGAAGGTGAGCTGGCGGACCCGGTCGGTGGTCTGCGGCCCCAGCGTGAAGTCCGGCTCCGGCGCGAGAATGGGTTCGTCGATCCGGCCGCGGCCGAGATCGTAGCTCTGGCCCCCGCCGTAGCGGCGATCGCGGACGCGGCCGCGGGTCATCAGGTGGACGAGGTGGAGGCGGTCGCCCTCGGCCAGCTGCCGGGTGAGGCGCAGCTCGCCGGAGGTGGAGGCGAAGCGGCGCTCCCGGTCGGCCACCACCACCCGGTCGGCCTCGCCGTCGGGCGTCGCATTGAGGAACAGCGGCGTGTAGTTGCGGAAATCCAGCGCGACCGCGCGGAAGGCGCCGCCGCGCAGCGTCCAGTCGCCGAAGCCGAAGGTCGCGAGGAGACCGTAATTGACGTCGCGGCCCTCGTTCTTCGCCCAGTCCGGCCCGAAATAGCGGCGCCGCTCGATTTCGGGCGGAAGGTAGGCGCCGTCGGTGAAGATGATCGGCTGCGCCTCCTGGCCGTCCTCCTGCTGCAGGCCCCAGAAGGGGATGATCTCGACCCTGTCCGTCGGGCGCCAGCGGGCGACGAGCGCGGCGGTGAGCAGGCGCTGGTCGCCGCCGTGATAGATTTCCTGGCCGTTGATGCCCAACCCCGCGGCGACGCCGAACGTGTCGCTCAGCGGAAGCTGGGCGTCGACCTCGACGCGCGGTCCCCCGAACGGCCCGATGCCGACGACGGTGCTCGCCACCGCCTCGGCCCCCGGCAGGCGCAGCGCGAAGTCGGCGACGCCGGTCGGCGCCGGGAACGGATAGCCCTGGGCGGTGAGGCCGACCCGGACGTTGCTGCCGGCGATCAGCCGGTCGCTGAGGTCCGCCTGATAGTCGATATAGAGGCCGTTGATGCGCACGTTGCCCGCCTGCACCGGGCTGAAGCCGCGCGCCCCGAACGGCGAATAGAGGCCGACCCGTTCGTTGCCGACGCTGGTGCCGAACGCGTCTTCGGCCGAAGCCACGGCATTCTCGTCGGCGCGCTGTCCCCAGGCGGCCGCGGGATTGGCAAGGAGCGCCGCGACACCGGCGCCGATGGTCAGGTTTTTCCGCATAAGGTCCTCCGTTCCCGCCGGAAATGGCGGAAGCGGTCGGGGGAAAGACGCGCGGATCGATGAACGCCCGTTTCGGGCGACGAGCGTCAGCGGCGGAGCGGAAGGCGCAGCGTGTTGCGGAAGCCGCCCCCGGCGATTTCGCCGCTCGCAAGGCTGGCCCGATCGCCGAATCGCGAGCGCAGCCGCTCGGCGACGTTGTGCAGCCCCACCTTCTCGCCGGAGGCGCCGGGCCCCTCTGCCAAGGCATCGTTTTCGACGACGATCTCCAGATCGGGCCCGTCCGCCCGCGCGCGGATGCGGATCGAGGCCGGCCGCTCGGACCGCGCGACGCCGTGCTTCACCGCATTTTCGACCAGCGGCTGGAGCAGCAGCGCCGGCACGCGCGCCTCCGCGCTCCCCTCCTCGAGCGCGACCTCGAAGCGCAGCCGGTCCGGAAAGCGCGTGCGCTCGATCTCGAGGTAGAGGCGCTGCAGCTCCACCTCTTCGGCCAGCGTCAGATCCTCCATCGGATTGACCGCCAGGCTGCGCCGGAAGAAGTCGGAGAGCCGGACGACCATGTCCTCCGCCCTGCCCGGCGCGTCGCGGATCAGGGCGGCGATGGCGTTCAGCGTGTTGAACAGGAAGTGCGGGTTGATCTGGTAGCGCAACGCCCGGACCTGCGCCTCCTGCGCCTTCACCGCCAGCTCGGCGGCGTGCCGCTCCTGCTCCTGCACGGTGATGCTGTAGGACAAGGCGAGATAGGCCGTGGTCCAGGAAAAATAGAACCAGAACCAGTACATGGCCGCGTAGAGGAAGTTCGTCACGCGGTGCAGGTTGTTGCTGTCGAACAGCACCACGTTCCCGACTGCCTGGATGCAGGCGGCGGCCAGGGCGAGGCCGGCGGCGGCGGCGGTCTGCCGCGCGAAGCGCTGCTGCCGCAGCGACCGGAGGCAGCGGTAGATGACGTAGCACAAGGCGGCGCCGAACAGCCCGAACAGGAAGCGGCGCACCGTGCCGTCGATCACCCCCCGTTCGGCCAGCACGCCGCCAAGCTCGGCGCGCACCATGAAGACGACGAAATGGACCGCCCAGAAGACGGCGATCAGCAGGCCCGCGCCTCGCTTCAGACGGGCGGGAACCTGATCTGCGGAAAGGCGCGCGTTCTTGTCCAACGGGGTCCCTGCCAAAGAAACCATGCTAGGTGATGAAGGCCGCCGGGCATAGCCAGCTCCACTCGACAGGCGTCAAGCTCGGCCGATAAACGTCAGGAAGGCGAATCCGGAAAAAATGCCGTCCATGCGCGTGTTGATTGTCGATGACGAACCGCTGGCGCGGCGGCGGCTGGTCCAGCTGCTGGCGCCGCACGCGGACGTCGAGATCGCCGGCGAGGCCGAGGGCGGGCGCGAGGCGCTGCAGCTCGTCCAGCGGCTCCGGCCCGACGTGCTGCTGCTCGACATCGAAATGCCCGTAGTGGACGGCTTCGCGGTGCTGAAGGCGCTGCCGCCGGGCGCCGCGCCCGCGATCATCTTCGTGACCGCCTACCAGGACCATGCGGTGAAAGCGTTCGAGCTGCGCGCCAGCGATTTCGTCGTCAAGCCGGTGGACGCCGGCCGCCTCGCCGGCGCCCTTGAACAGGCGCGCAGCGACCTCGAGGCGCGCCGCGCCGGGGAGCGGCTCGCCTTCCTGCAGGCGCGGCTGGCGGAACTCGAGAGCCGCGCCCTCGCCGTCACCGAGCCGCACCTGTGGGTCCAGATCGGCAGCGACAAGCGCCGCCTCGCGCTCGCCGACATCAGGTGGCTGGAGGCCGAGCGCGATTATGTGCGCGTGCACATGGCCGGCCACACGCATCTCGTGAACGCAATGCTCGGCGACATGGAAAAGGCGCTGGAGGGCCAGCCCTTCCTGCGGATCCACCGTTCGGCGATCGTGCGGACCGACAAGGTGCGCGCGATCCTGCGCGGGCGCTTCTCGACGCCGGTGCTGGAGCTCGACGACGGGGAGCGGCTGCCGATCGGACGCAAATATCGTGAGGCCGTACGCTGCGCGCTCGAGGTTCCGGAGTGAGCGCGCGGTCGGTGGGGCAGCGATGCGCACGCGGCTGAGCGTCTGCCGGAAGAAGGCGCGCTTCGCCTCGGAGGCGGCGGCGCGGGCGGCGACGACGGCGTCCGGCCTCCTCCTCCTGCCCTATCGCTGCGACCGCTGCCGCCGCTACCACCTGACCAGCCGGACCAAGGGCAAGCTTTTCCTGCGCCGCCCTTGATCTTCCCGCGCTTCGCTGGTTGGGGTGCGGAATCGGGAGAAGCGCATGTCTGTCATTGCCTGGGATCAGCCGGCGACGCTCGTCGACCTCGACGGCAAGGCGCCGGTCATCGGGACGGTTCGCGAATGCACGATGCATTTCGCGATCTTCAAGCCCTTCGCGAAGGCGCAGGCGCGGATGCTGCTGACCCAGCCCGTCCATCGCGAGGGCCGCAAGACGCGCACCTGGCTGCTCGATCCGCCCGAGATCGAGGCGCTGGTGGCGCGGCTCCGGGACGAGGGCTGAGGCCGCCCTTCCCTGAAGCCTCCGCCTGGCGGCTCAGCGCGCGGCCGCGGGCGCGGCGGGGACCGCCGGCTGCGCGGCCGGGCGGTTCGGGGTGACCCGCCAGACCGTGTTCGAGAGGTCGTCGGCGACGATCAGCGCGCCGCGCGGATCGACGGTGACGCCGACCGGGCGCCCCATCGTCTTGCCGTCGGCCTGGAAGCCGGTGACGAAATCGACCGGCGGGCCGGCGGGCCTGCCGCCGCTAAACGGCACGAACACCACCTTGTAGCCGACCGGCTCGCCGCGGTTCCAGCTGCCGTGCATGCCGACGAAGGCGCCGTCGGCGAACGGCGCGCCCATCGTGGCGGAGGAGAAGGACAGGCCGAGCGGCGCGGTGTGCGACTGCAGGGCGTAGTCCGGCCGGATCGCCGCGCGCACCTTCTCCGGCTTTTGCGGGCGCACCCGCGGATCGATAGTCTGGCCCCAATAGGAATAGGGCCAGCCGTAGAAGGCGCCCTCGCGGACCGAGGTGAGATAATCCGGCACCAGGTTCGGCCCCAGCTCGTCGCGCTCGTTCACCACCGCCCAGAGCCGGTTGCTTCCCGGCTGGATGGCGAGCGCCGTCGGGTTACGCAGGCCGGTGGCATAGTGCCGCGCGGCGCCGGTCTCGGCGTCGATCTCGAGGACGATCGCGCGATTCTCCTCGATCTCCATCCCCTTCTCGCCGGCATTGCTGTTGGATCCGACGCCGACATAGAGGAACCGCCCGTCGGCGCTGGCGGTCATCGCCTTGGTCCAGTGGTGGTTCACCTCCGACGGCAGCGGCGCGACGACCGTCGGCGGCCCGCTCGCCCGGGTCTGCCCCGGCTGGTAGTCGAACCGCACCAGTTCGTCCTGGTTGGCGACGAACAGCCGGTTGCCGATCAGCGCCAGGCCGTAGGGCGCGTTCAGATTCTCGGCGAAGACGGTGCGGCCTTCATAGGTGCCGTCGCCGTCCGCGTCGCGCAGCAGGGTCAGCCGGTCGCCGCTCTCGACGGAGGTCGTCCCCTTCTTCTTGAAGAAGCCGGCGATCAGGTCCTTGGGCGCGAGGATCGGCGCGCCGCCGCCTTTGCCTTCGGCGACGAGGATGTCGCCGTTCGGCAGGAGCAGGGTCTGGCGCGGGACCTTGAGGTCGGTGGCGATCGGCGCGATCGTATAACCTTGCGGCACGACCGGCCGGCGGTCGCCCCATCCGGCCGGATCGGCGATCTTCATGCTCGGCAGCAGCCCCCGGCTCGGCTCGGGGAGCTCCGGATCGGGACCCCATTGCCGCGCGTCCGGGCTGTCGCTCCCGCAGCCGGCGGCGAGCAAGGCGGCGGCGAGGGCGGCGAACGCGTGGCGGGATCGTCTCATCGTGCCTCTCCCGTGCGCCAACCCGAAAATCCGGCCCAGTTCGCGGCGAGCGCGAGCAGCAGGGCCACGCCCGACAGGATGAACCCCTCCGGCATCGCCCCCCAGGCGTCCTTGGAATGGACGAGGGCGCTCAGCAGGCCCGTCGCGAAGGTCAGGAGGACGAGGACGAAATAGACCCATCCGCCGCGCCTGCGGAGCGCGTCGACCACCGCCCAGAGCAAGGCGAAGCCGGCGAAGACGAGCGCGCCCACCGTCAGCCAGGAAGCGAAGTTGGTCCACTGGATCTGGTAGCTGGCCGAATAGGCCCAGTCGCTGAGCAAAGCGCCGAGAAAGAGCGGGATCGTCCCCGCAATGAGCACCGCATGGACCGGGTGGATGGCGCGGGCGCGGGTCGGGTGGGTCGTGGTGCTCGCCAAGGCTCTTCCTCTCCCTGTGCGAAGCGGCGGCGCCGCTTGGCGGGCGGCCCGTCGGTACGGCGCCGCAATCATTCCTCAATGCCGGGCGGCGGCTTCGGTTCCGCGTCCGGCGGGATCGGCGCCCCTCCTTCGCGAAAACAGATGTTAAAGGTTGGCCGCTACCACCCCGCGCCATGAAGCAGACGGCGATCATGTGGGCGGAGCGCGCGGCGCGGGCGGTGGGCTATGACAAGACCCATATCACCCGCACCGTCGCCTATCGCAATCTCGACGCCTTCCTCGACACTTTGCCGGTGGAAGAGATGGACGCGCTGGAGATCGCCGCCGGCTGGAAGTGGCGCGCGCGGCCGTGGCGCAGCTTCACCGAGATGAACTGGCCGGAGCACGACATCTGCACCGACGTGCTCGACCGGCGCTTCGACATCGCCATCGCCGACAATGTCTGGGAGCATCTGCTCCATCCGTGGCGCGCCGCCGGCCACGTGCTTCAGATGCTGAAGCCGGGGGGCATCTTCGTCAACATCACGCCCTTCATGATCCGCCACCACCCGATCCCGCACGATTGCACGCGCTGGACCGAGCTCGGCATGCGGCATTTCCTCGCCGACGTCGGCTTCGACGAGAGCGATATCGTCACCGGGAGCTGGGGCAATGCCGGCGCGGTCAAGGCGAACCTCCACCGCTGGGCGCGGACCGGCTGGCGGCGGCGCCTGCCCAACGATCCGGACTTTCCCGTCACCGTCTGGGCGATCGCCCGCAAGCCGGCCTAAGGGCGGACGGCGCCCTCCTCAGCAGCGGACCAGGCGGTCCTCGCTTTCGCACGAGCGGGCTTTTTCCGAAAACAGCTTGGCGAGGCCCGCATGGCGCTCCCGCGCCTGCGGCGTGACGGCACGGGAAGCGGCGCGAAGCTCCTCGCTCGCGCGGCGTGCGTAATAGCGCTGATTCGATTCCAAGCGTTCACTCCCCCAAGCAACTCGACCTGCCTAACATAGGTAAGCCGGACTCGCAAAGGCCGGTCCTGCGGGGGTGGACAGCGCCGCCGCCCTGCCCGATGCCCGCCGCCATGCGCCGTCTTCCCGCCCCCGCTTTCGCCGCTTCGATCGCCGCGCTCGCCGCCTTGTTGCTGGCGATGCTGGCCGGCGGCGGCCCCGGCAGCGCGGCCGACCTGCGCCTCCTCCAGGCGGCGCAGATCGACCCGCTCGAGACCGCCGCCTGGTGGCTGACCTGGCTCGGCGGCTTCCAGCTGCTGGTGCCGGCGACGCTGGCCGCCGCGGCCTGGGCGGCGTGGCGGCGCAGGCAGCGGGACGCGCTGCTGATCCTCGCCATCGGCTTCGGCGCCCGGCTGCTGGTCGAGCTCCAGAAGCTCGGCTTCGACCGGATGCGGCCGGACCCGGCCGGCCACGGCATCGCCGTCCATTCGATGGCCTTTCCGAGCGGCCATGCGGCCAATGCGATGGCGGTGTGGCTGGGAATTGCCCTGCTCGCCGCGCCGCCGCGGCTGCGGACGCCCGCCGTGCTGGCGGCGCTTGCGCTTACCGCCGTCGTCGGCCTGTCGCGGCTCGTGCTCGGCGTCCACTGGCCGAGCGACGTGGTCGGCGGCTGGGCCTTCGGCGCCGCCTGGACGCTCCTTCTCCTGCGGCTCTTCAGCCCGAAACCGCGCTGATCCGCGGAACGGGTGCCGCCCTCCCTCATTGTCAGGGGTGAAGGAGATTTCCCATGGACGACAACAAGAACCGCGACGACCGCAGCGAAGACCGCGCCGAGACCGCGCGCCGCACCGACGATTCGAACGTGATCGACCGGATGGAGGACGCCCCCGATTTCGGCGGCCGCAGCGGCGGCACCCTGCAGCGCGACATCGGCACCCGCGCCGCGCTCAACGAGGCGGTCGGCGACGGCGACGGCGTTACCCGCGTCCGCTGCGCCGACAAGAAGGAAGACGCCGACCTGCCGCGCTTCAACCAGAGCTGACGCTAGGCCCGGCGAAACAGCAGGCTGAGATTGTTCGCCGGCATCTCCCACAGCCGCTCGAAGGCGAGGCCGTGCCGCGCGGCCTCGCTCACGACCGGCTCCAGGTCCCGAACCCCCCATTCAGGGTGGCGCGCCTTGAGCGAGGCGTCGAACGCCTCGTTGCTCGGCGCGGTCGGCACGCCCGCGCGCCGGTAGGGCCCGTAGAGCAGCAGCGGCGCGCCGGCCCGGAGCAACCGCCCCGCCCCCCGCATCAGCCCCTCCGTCGCCCGCCACGGGCTGATATGGACCATGTTGATGCAGACGATCGCGTCCGCCTCGGACACCGGCCAGTCGTCGGCCGAGGCATCGAGCAGCATCGGCGCCAAGACGTTGCCGAGCCCCGCCTCCGCCCGCCAGGCGCGGATCGAGGCGAGCGCATCGGGATCGGGATCGCTCGGCTGCCAGACGAGGCCTGGGAACAGGCCGGCGAAATAGACGGCATGCTCCCCCGTCCCGCTCGCCACCTCGAGTACCGTCCCCCGCGCCGGCAGCACCGCGCGGAGCACCGAGGCGATCGGCTCCCGGTTGCGCTGGGTGGCGGGGGCGCTCCGTTTCACTCCGCCGCCTGCGCCTGCTCCGGTTCCTTCCAGACCAGCACCGGCTTGCGCGCCGCCAGCGTCTCGTCGAGGCGGCGGCGCGGCGCGTGGATCGGCGCGGCTTTCAGCGACGGGTCGCCGGCCTTGGCCCGTTCCGCCACCGAGCGCAGCGCGCCGATGAACTGGTCGAGCGCGGCCTTCGATTCGGTCTCGGTCGGCTCGATCAGCATCGCGCCGTGGACGACGAGCGGGAAGTACATCGTCATCGGGTGGAAGCCCTCGTCGATCAGGCCCTTGGCGACGTCGAGCGTGCTCATCCCCTCGGCGAAGCCTTTGTCGCTGAACAGGGCCTCGTGCATGCACGGGCCGCTGGCGCCGAACGGGGCGTCGAGCACGTCCTCCAGCTGCCGCAGGATGTAGTTGGCGTTGAGCACCGCGTCGCCCGACACCTGCCTCAGCCCGTCGGCGCCGTGGCTGAGGATGTAGGCGAGTGCGCGGCTGAACATGCCCATCTGGCCGTGGAAGGCGACCATCCGGCCGAAGCTCTGCCCGTGATGCTCGCCGGCGGTTTCCTCTTCGACCAGCGCGTAATGATCCCCCTGCTTCTCGACGAAGGGCAAGGGCGCGAAGGGGGTGAGCGCTTCGGAGAACACCACCGGCCCCGAGCCCGGCCCGCCCCCGCCATGCGGGGTGGAGAAGGTCTTGTGGAGGTTGATGTGCATCGCATCGATGCCGAGGTCGCCGGGACGGACGCGCCCGACGATGGCGTTGAAATTGGCGCCGTCGCAATAGACCAGCGCGCCCGCCGCGTGCACCGCCTCGGAGATCGCCGCCATGTCCGGCTCGAAGAGGCCGCACGTATTGGGATTGGTGATCATCACCGCCGCGACGTCCGGCCCGAGCCGCCGCTTCAGCGCCTCGAAATCGACCCGGCCCCTTTCGTCGGCCGGAATGCTCTCGACCCGGTAGCCGACGAAGGCGGCGGTCGCCGGGTTGGTGCCGTGGGCGCTCTCGGGCACCAGCACCACCTCGCGCGCGTCGCCGCGGGCTTCCAGAGCGGCGCGGATGGCGAGGAGGCCGCACAATTCGCCGTGCGCGCCCGCCTTCGGGCTCATCGCTACCGAGTGCATGCCGGTCAGGGTCACCAGCCAGCCGCCCAGCTCGGCGATCAGCTGCAGCGCGCCCTGCACCGTGTCGGTCGGCTGCAGCGGGTGGATGTCGGCGAAGCCGGGCAGCCGCGCCATCTTCTCGCACAGCCGCGGATTGTGCTTCATCGTGCACGATCCGAGCGGGAAGAGGCCGAGGTCGATCGCATAATTCTGCCGGCTGAGCCGGGTGTAATGGCGCACCGCCTGCGGCTCGGAGAGGCCGGGAAGGCCGATCTCCTTGACCCGCTCCAGACCGCCCAGCCCGAAATGCGATTTGGGCGCCGGCTTCGCCTCGACGTCGACGCCCGTCGTCCGGGTGTCGCCGATCTCGAACAGCAGAGGCTCTTCCAGCATCAGGGCCTTGTTGCCGGTGAAGGTCGTGCCCTCGGCCTCGCCCGTCTCGCCCATTTCGGGACGCCAGCCGCTCCGGTTGATCGTCATGCCAGCACTCCTTCCAGCGCCTTGGCGAAGGCGTCGATATCCTCGTCGCTGACGGTTTCGGTGACCGCCACGACCAGCCCGTTGGCCAGCGTCTCCTCGCCCGGATAGAGCCGGCCGAGCGAGACGCCGCCCAGCACCCCGGCCTCCGCCAGCGCGCGCACGATCGGCCGCGCCTCCTTTGGCAGGACCAGGGTGAATTCGTTGAAGAAGCGGTCGCTGACCAGATGCACGCCCGGTATCGCCCGGAGCCTCTCCGCCGCGGCGACCGCCTTGGCATGGTTGAGCGCGGCAAGCTGCCTCAGGCCTTTCTCGCCGAGCAGGGTCATGTGGATCGAGAAGGCCAGCGCGCAGAGCCCCGAATTGGTGCAGATGTTGCTGGTCGCCTTCTCGCGCCGGATATGCTGCTCGCGGGTCGACAGGGTGAGGACGAAGCCGCGCTTGCCTTCCGCGTCCACCGTCTCGCCGCACAGGCGGCCCGGCATCTGACGGACGAACTTCTCCTTGCACGCGAACAGGCCGACATAGGGCCCGCCGAAATTGAGGCCGACGCCGAGCGACTGCCCTTCGCCGACGACGATGTCCGCCCCCATCTCACCCGGCGACCGGATCGCGCCCAGCGCCACCGGCTCCGTATTTACGACGATGAGCAAAGCCCCGTGCTCATGGCAGCGCGCCGCCAGCTCGGACAGATCGGCGATGCGGCCGAGGATATCGGGATATTGGACGACCACGGCGCTCGTCTCGCCGTCCACCCTGCCCAGCAGCCAGCTGACATCGGGATCGGCCGACAGGGTCGGCAGGGGGATTTCCAGCTCGTCGCCGGTGAACCGCGCCATCGTCTCGGCGACCGAGACGTAATGGGGATGCAGCCCGGAAGAGATCAGCGTCTTCTTCCGCCGGGTGATCCGCCGGGCCATGCCGATCGCTTCCCAGCAGGCGGTGGAGCCGTCGTACATCGAGGCGTTGGCGACGTCGCAGCCGTAGAGACGCGCCACCTGGGTCTGGAACTCGAACAGGACCTGCAGCGTGCCCTGCGCGATCTCCGGCTGGTAGGGCGTGTAGCTGGTCAGGAACTCGCCGCGCTGGATGAGATGGTCGACGCTGGCCGGAATGTGGTGCTTGTAGGCGCCGCAGCCGAGGAAGAAGGGCACGTCGCCAGCGACCAGGTTCCTGCGCGCCATCGCGGAGAGCTGCCGCTCGACCGCCATCTCGCTGGCATGGTCGGCGAGCCCCTCGATCTTGCCCGGCAGCCGCGCGGCCTCCGGCACGTCGACGAACAGGGCCTCGACCGAGTCGGCACCGATCGCGCGCAGCATCTCGCTGCGGTCGGCATCAGCCAAAGGAAGGTATCGCATAGCTTGCTTGTCCGTTCTCTAGTGCGGCCCCTCCCCTCGCCGGCGAGGGCGGGAACCCGTTCGTTGCTGTAGGTCGCACCGAAAGCCCCGCCCCGGCGCCGCCCTCCCCGCCCCGGGAGGGCCGTTCACTTCACTCCGCCGGTTTCCTCATCGAGAAGCGCAGGCGGACGTAATCGGCCACCCAGCTACCGTCCGCCTGCTGCAGCACCGGCTGGAGCCGCGCCTCGATCGCCAGGGCGACTTCCTCGCGCGCCTCTTCCGGCACCTGCGCCACGTCCATCCAGCCGCTGCGGAACGTCTTGACCCAGGCCGCGACCCCGTTGGGAAGCGGCGTCGGCCGTGCGATCAGGTGGGCCTGGATCTCGCCGAACCCCGCGCAGGCATAGAGGCGGACGAACTCCTCCACGCCCGGATACCATTGCGGATCGGCCGGCGGCACCGGATAGCCGCGCGCCGACAGCTCCTCGCGTATGCCGTGGCGCTGCGCGGCGATATTGCCTTCGCCACCCATCTCGCCGACGAACCGCCCGCCCGGCTTCAGCACCTTGAAGACGCCGCTCGCCACCGCGTCCGGATCCAGCATCCAGTGCAAGGCCGCGTTCGAGAAGGCCGCGTCGAAGCAGCCGAAGCGCAGCGCCTGCGCCTCGAGGTCGAGCGCCTGAGCGTCTGCGACGAAGGCGTCCACGCCCTTGGCCCGCGCCGCGTCGACCATCTCCTGCGAGGCGTCGAGCCCGAGCACCCGCGCGCCGGTGGACGCGATCTTCTGGGTCAGAGTCCCGTCGCCGCAGCCCAGATCGAGGATCAGCTCGCCCGGCTGCGGCGCCAGCAGGTCGAGCGCCGCCGCGCCCAATGCCGGCACGAAGGCCGCATTGGTGGCGTAGTCGCTCGGCGACCAGCGGGAGGATTGGTTGACGCTCACTGAGCCTCGCAAAATGCCTTGTACGAGTCAGCGTCCATAAGCCCTTCAAGTTCCGCCGGATTGGCGAGGCGGAGGCGGAAGAACCAGCCTTCCCCTTCCGGATCGGAATTGACCAGCGACGGATCGTCGACCAGCGCCTGGTTGGCTTCGGTGACTTCGCCGCTGACCGGCGCGTAGACGTCCGAGGCGGCCTTGACCGATTCGACCACCGCGGCGTCGCCGCCCTTGGTCACTTCGCGGCCCGCATCAGGAAGCTCGACGAAGACGATGTCGCCGAGCTGGCCCTGCGCGAAATCGGTGATCCCGACGGTGGCGCTGTCGCCCTCGACGCGGATCCACTCATGCTCCTCGGTAAAATGCACGGTCATTTGGCGGCTCCCTTGCGGTGATATTTGTGGGGGACGAACGGCATGGCGACGACCCTCGCCTGAAAAAGCTTGCCGCGCTGGGCGAGCGTCACGGACGCGCCCTCGACGGCGGAGGCGGCGGGGACGTAGGCCATGGCGATCGGCGCCTCGAGGATCGGCGAGAAGCCGCCGCTCGTCACCTTGCCGACTTCATTGCCTTCGCCGTCCACCACCATCGCGCCCTCGCGGACCGGCTGGCGGCCCTCGACGGCCAGGCCAACGCGGCGGCGGGTGGGGCCGTTCTCCAGTTCGCTCTCGATCCGGTGCCAGCCGGCGAAGCCGCCCTCGGCGCGGCGGCGCTTGGAAATGGCGAAGCCGAGATCGGCCTCGATCGGGGTCGTCGTGGTGTCGAGGTCATGGCCGTAGAGCGGCAGGCCCGCTTCGAGGCGAAGGGAGTCGCGCGCGCCGAGGCCGATCGGCTTCACTTCGGGCTGCCCGGCGAGCAGGTCGGCCACCTCGGTCGCGCGGGCGGCGGGGAGCGAGATTTCGAATCCGTCCTCGCCGGTATAGCCGGAGCGGCTGATCCAGACGGTGGCGCCGGCGAGCTGGAAGGAGCCGCCGGTCATGAAGCCGAGCTCCTCCACTCCCGGGGCGAGGCGCGACAGCACGTCCACCGCCTTCGGCCCCTGCAGCGCCAGCAGCGCCTGCTCCTTCATATGATCGAGCACGACCGTGCGCGGGAGGCGCTCGGTGAGATAGGCGATGTCGTCATGCTTGGTGGCGCCGTTCACGACCAGGTAGAAATGGTCGCCCCGCCGTGTCGCCATCAGGTCGTCGACGATGCCGGCGTTCTGGTCGAGCAGCAGCGAATAGCGCAGCCGCCCTTCCTTGAGGATCGCAAGGTCGGCGGGAAGCACCGTCTCCAGCCCCTTTTCGGCGTCCGGCCCGACGACGAGCAGCTGGCCCATGTGGCTGACGTCGAACAGGCCGGCCGATTCGCGGGTCCACTTGTGCTCGGCGATGATGCCTTCATACTGGATCGGCATCTCGTAGCCGGCGAAGGGCACCATGCGGGCGCCGCGGGCGCGGTGCCACGCGTCGAGCGGAAGCGTCTGGGGGGCCTGGTCGCTCATTCACTCTCTCTCCAGCACGTCGCGAGGATGTCCGAACGTCGTGCGACCTTGTCGCAACCCGTCCGGCGCTTCCCCCTCTGTCGCTGGACCTGAGAGCTTTCGCGGAAACGCCTTGCGGGCGGCCGCTTACCCCTTCGGTGGGGCCGTTTGACGGGCCCGCTTTCCAGAGTGTCTTTGCCCGTGCGGTCCCTTCTGCCTGAGAGATTCCGGGGCGGTTGCTCCTTCGGCGGCGGCGTGCCTTTCGGCCCGCCGCGCTCTCCCGCACGGACACCGGCGGCTAAGCCGGCGACGATGCCGCTCTGGCCAGTCGCCGCTTCGCTGTCAACGCGCTATCGCGTCGCGTTGTAGGCGAGCTGCTCCTGGGTGAGCTGGAAGCCGACCAGCAGCTCGAAGCTCGCCCGCTGCACCGCCGCCCGGACCGCCGGGTCGGACAGCGGATCGACCGCGGCGTCGGGATCGCCGGGCTTGCGCTCGCGGGTGATCTGGCGGCGCACGTCGTCGGGCAGCGTCGCGGCGGAGCTCAGCACCTGCGCGCTCGCCGTTCCCGACGTGCTCGCCCGCAGCGCCCCGTCCGCGAAGGTGAGGCCGACGCGGCCGACGCTCTTCGAGACGACGTTGGTGCCGCCCTGCACCACGGTCGCGAAATAGGGCAGCACGACTTCCCGCGCCGGGCCCGCCTGGCGGCGCTGGGCGTGGACGTCGAAGGTGACGTTGGTGACGATATACTCCCCGCTCTCGTCGCAGGTGGAGCGCAGGTTGGTGATGTTTGCGACAACGTCGATCGCGTCCGACGTGCGCGCGCCCTCGGGGCTGAACAATGTGATGTCGCCGGTCGCGGCCGGAATCGCCACCGCCGGGCAGGCCGAGCGGGTGACGGTGACGCCGGTGGCGGTGATCTGGCCGTCGGTCGAGCAGCCGGCCAGAACCATCGGAAGGAGTACGGCGAGCGCCGCCTTGGACTTGAACACGGGCTTTGGATCCTCATTTTCCCGGGAAGCGGGTCGCGCGGGATCATAGGAACGGGCTTCCGCCGAGGCAAGCAAGGAACAGGTCTGGCCGGTGGACGCGGCGGCCGCGACATCGTAGGGGACGCAAGCTCATGCCGACATCGAAGCCGCCCCTCACCTTGCTGATCGCGGCGCCGCGCGGGTTCTGCGCCGGCGTCGACCGCGCCATCCGCATCGTCGAGCTGGCGCTGGAGCGCTACGGCGCCCCGGTCTATGTGCGGCACGAGATCGTCCACAACAAATATGTCGTCGATACGCTGAAGGCGAAGGGCGCCGTCTTCGTCGCCGAATTGGACGAGGTCCCGGACGATGTCCCGGTCGTCTTCTCCGCCCACGGCGTCCCCAAGGCGGTGCCGGCCAAGGCGACCGAGCGCGGGCTCGACTTCCTCGACGCCACCTGCCCGCTCGTCTCCAAGGTCCATCGCCAGGCCGAGCGGCTGGTCGAGCACCGGCGCCACATCCTTTTCATCGGCCATGCCGGCCATCCCGAGGTGATCGGCACGTTCGGCCAGGTGCCGGCCGGCGCGATGACCCTGATCGAGACCGCCGAGGATGCCGAGCGGGTCGCGCCCGCCGACCCGGACGCGCTCGCCTATCTCACCCAGACGACGCTTTCGGTCGACGACACGGCGGAGATCGTCGCCATCCTGGAGCGCCGCTTCCCCGGCATCAAGGGGCCGCGCGGCGAGGACATCTGCTACGCCACCTCGAACCGCCAGGCGGCGGTCAAGGACATCGCCCGCAGCTGCGACGCGGTGCTGGTGATCGGATCGACCAAGAGCTCCAATTCGCTGCGCCTCGTCGAGGTCGCCGAGCGCGAGGGCGTCCCCGCCCGCCTGATAGCCCGCGCCGAGGAGATCGAGCTGGGCTGGCTGGAGGGCGTCCGCACCCTCGGCCTCACCGCCGGCGCCTCCGCGCCCGAGACGCTGGTGCGCGAGGTGGTCGACTTCCTCTCCGCCCATTTCGCGGTCAGCGAGACCGAGGCGGAAGGCGTGACCGAGCGCATGGTGTTCAAGCTGCCGCGCAGCCTCGAAGCCGCCGCCTGAGCGCACATTTGCCGACAGTCGAGATCTTCACCGACGGAGCGTGCAAGGGCAATCCCGGCCCCGGCGGCTGGGGCGCGATCATCCGCTCTGGCGCGCACGAGAAGGAGCTGTCGGGCGGCGAGCCGGTGACCACCAACAACCGGATGGAGGTGCTCGCCGCAATCCGCGCGCTCCAGGCGCTGAAGCGGCCGTGCGAGGTGACGCTCTACACCGACAGTATCTATCTGCGCGACGGGATCACCAAGTGGATCCACAACTGGCAGAAGAACGGCTGGCGCACGTCCGACAGGAAGCCGGTCAAGAATGCCGAGCTGTGGCAGGAGCTGCTCGAGGCGGCGGCCCCGCACGCCATCCAGTGGCGCTGGGTGAAGGGCCATGCCGGCCATCTCGAGAACGAACGCGCCGACCGCCTCGCCTGCGACGCCGCGGCTCAGTTCGTGAAGCGCTCCGCGCGGTAGGGCGCCGGATCGATCGCCGCCACCTCCGCGTCGGGCGCACGCCCCAGGAGCAGGGCCGCGGCGAGCTTCGCCGCCGCCGGGGCGGTCTGGATGCCGAAGCCGCCCTGCCCCGCGCACCAGAAGAAGTCGCGCCCGCCCGGCGCGAAGCAAGGGACCAGCCAAAAGGTAGGAGGAAAGCACCCCCCGCCCATACC
>JBKBVA010000169.1:0-5926 GCA_046289665.1 Allosphingosinicella sp. | reverse complement strand
GACCGTCGCGCCATGGGCGCATTTGACGTCGTCGGCGAAGATTTCGAGCTCCGGCTTGGCGTTGATCGTGGCGGTGCGGGAGAGGAGCAGGCCCTTCAGCGACTGCTCGCCGTCGGTCTTCTGCGCGCCGCGCGCCACTTCGACGCGGGCGGCGACGGAGCAGATCGCGCGTTCGTCCGCGACCGAGCGCCGGACCTGGCGGCTCTGGCCGTGCGGCTGTTCGTGGCGGAGGACGAGATTGGCGTCGTGGCGCTGCCGGCCGCGGGCGAGCAGGGCGCCGCCGGCTTCGGCATAAGCGGAATCGCCGGCGAGGACGACATTTCCGTCGAGCCGCGTGTCGGCGCCGCCGGCGGCCAGCGCGGTGAGGACCAGGCTCGCCCCTTCGCCGACCTGCGCGCGGTCGGTGAGGCTGACGAAGCCGCTTTCCGACAGGATCCGGCGCGTGCACATCAGCCGCGCGCCCTTGTAGAGGGTGAGGTGCGACAGCCGGTTGGTCCAGCCGCTGCCGACGAAGGTCTCGACCACCGAGGCCTGGGCGTCGACGTCGAGTTCGATCCGGCAGGGCAGGTGATCGGCGCCGCCGGTCGAGACGTGGACGATCTGGACGAGGCCCTGCGGCGCGTGGTGGCGGCCGAGCTTCAGAACCCAGCCTTCGCGGCCGACGAGGCGGGCGAAGGCGTGATCGGCCGGCGGCGCGTCGACGGCCCCGACCTCCACGGCGCCGGGGCTGCTGCGCTCGGCCGCGAACTTTCCGTCGACGAACAGCAGCCGCGGACCCTCGACGGCGCAATCGAGCCACGGCAGAGCCTCGGGAACGGTTCCGGACGGCTGGCGCGCGGCGATCTCCGGCAGCGCGGAGAGGTCGCTCCAGCGCCACGATTCGTCGCGGGCCGAGGGGAGATCGAGCAGCATCAGACGCCCCGAACCACGCAGACCGAAGATCGGCCCGCAGAGGGAAAGTTCACGAAGTTCATGATCTTCCGCGCTTTCGCGATCTTCCGGAGCGGGGGCGGGAACGACGGCGCGGCGCGGGCGGTACGAATCGCGAGAGGCGCAGGAGGGCCCATCCTGCGGAACATATCAGGAACAGGCATCCGGAGGCAAGGGGTTTTCGCGCCCGTCACGCCGCCACCTCGGCATAGCCTTCCCGCTCGAGCTGGTGGGCGAGCTCGGGCCCGCCGGAGCGCACGATCCGGCCCCCGGCGAGGACGTGGACGAAATGGGGTTCGACCAGATCGAGCAGCCGCTGATAGTGGGTGATGAGCAAAACCGCCTTGTCGGGCGCACGCATGATGCGGTTGATGCCCTCGCCGACGACGCGCAGCGCGTCGATGTCGAGGCCGCTGTCGGTCTCGTCGAGCACGGCGAGGCGCGGGTCGATGATCCCCATCTGCACCATCTCGTTGCGCTTCTTCTCGCCGCCCGAAAAGCCGACGTTCACGTTCCTCTTCATCATGTCCATCGACAGGCCGAGGCCGTCCGCCTGGGCCCGCGCGAGGCGCAGGAAATCGCCCGCCGACATCTCCGCCTCGCCCCGCGCGCGGCGCTGGGCGTTCAAGGCGGTGCGCAGGAACTGGACGTTGGACACGCCGGGAATCTCGACCGGATACTGGAAGCCGAGGAAGAGGCCGGCGGCGGCCCGCTCGTCCGCTTCCATCTCGAGCAGGTCGCGGCCGTCGAAGGTGACGGAGCCCTGGGTCACCTCATAGCCCGGCCGGCCGCCGAGCACGTAGGAGAGCGTCGACTTGCCCGAGCCGTTCGGCCCCATGATCGCGTGGATCTCGCCGGCGTTCACGGCGAGGTCGATCCCCTTCAGGATCGGCTTGCCGTCGACTTCGGCGTGGAGGTTTTCAATCTTCAGCATCATTCTCATCATTCTCATTCGAAACGGACGGCGCCGAGGCCGACGTGAAAGCATCGATGTCTGCCAAAGCCGTGGCGATGAAGGCGCGCCGTTGCGCCGCGCTGCGGCCGCCGAGGCGACGAAGCATGGTCTCGGCGTCGGCGGCGGCCTTGGCGCGCGCACCGCTGCAATCGTCCCCAGGGGCGACGCCCTTGGGCGGCTTGAGACGCCTGCCGTTCTCATAGACCGGCACGCCGTCGCTGGCCTTGAGGCACAGCACGTACGGGATCACGGCCGGCGCGATCTCATCCGCTATGTCGAGGGTGCGCGCTTCGGGAAGTCGGATCGGGGCGTCGGCGGGGAGCTTGTCTATGCCGCGGCTGCGGTAGACGATCGCCAGCGCCGCCTCCCGAAGGCGGAAGCAGCGCATGTCGTCGACCGCCGCGCCATCGCCCGCCGCGGCCGTGCAGGCAGCGACCACCTGGTCCGCTATCGCTTCAGGAGCCTGTTCCCCGGCGGCGAGCGCGCGCGCCCGCTCGAACGCACAGGCGACGTCCGGGTCCGCTCCGGCGACGGGCGCTGCCGAGAGCAGCGCTCCTACCAATGACCCGATCATCCGACACTCCCCTCCAGGCTGATGCCGAGCAATTTCTGCGCCTCGACCGCGAACTCCATCGGGAGCTGCTGGAGGACTTCCTTGGCGAAGCCGTTGACGATCAGCGCCACCGCATCCTCCTGGTTGAGGCCGCGGCTCATCGCGTAGAAGAGCTGGTCGTCCGAAATCTTCGAGGTCGTCGCCTCGTGCTCGATCTGCGCCGACGGGTTCTTCACCTCGATATAGGGCACGGTGTGGGCGCCGCATTTGTCGCCGAGCAGCAGCGAATCGCACTGGGTGAAGTTGCGCACCCCTTCCGCATTGGCGAGGACGCGGACCAGGCCCCGATAGGTGTTGTTCGAGCGGCCGGCGCTGATCCCCTTCGACACGATCGTCGAGCGCGAGCCCTTGCCGATGTGGATCATCTTGGTGCCGGTATCGGCCTGCTGGTAATTGTTGGTGAGGGCGACCGAATAGAATTCGCCGACGCTGTCCTCGCCCTGGAGGATGCAGCTGGGGTATTTCCAGGTGATCGCCGAGCCGGTCTCGACCTGGGTCCAGCTGATCTTCGAGCGCGCGCCGCGGCAGGCGCCGCGCTTGGTGACGAAATTGTAGATGCCGCCTTTGCCCTGCGCGTCGCCCGGGTACCAGTTCTGGACGGTGCTGTACTTGATCTCGGCATCGTCGAGCGCGACCAGTTCGACCACGGCGGCGTGGAGCTGGTTCTCGTCGCGCATCGGCGCGGTGCAGCCTTCGAGATAGGAGACGTAACTGCCCTTGTCGGCGACGATCAGGGTGCGCTCGAACTGGCCGGTATTGGCGGCGTTGATGCGGAAATAGGTGCTGAGCTCCATCGGGCAGCGCACGCCCTCGGGTATGTAGACAAAGGTGCCGTCGGAGAAGACCGCCGAGTTCAGGCAGGCGAAGTAATTGTCGCGCTGCGGCACGACCGAGCCGAGCCATTTGCGGGCGAGGTCGGGATATTCCCGGACCGCCTCGGAGATGGAGAGGAAGATGACGCCCGCCTTCTTCAGCTCCTCGCGGAAGGTGGTGGCGACCGAGACCGAATCGAACACCGCGTCGACCGCGACCTTGCGCGCGCCCTCGACGCCGGCGAGCACCTTCTGCTCCTCGATCGGGATGCCGAGCTTCTCGTAGGTGCGGCGGATCTCCGGATCGAGCTCGTCCAATGAGGCGATGGTCGGCTTCGCCTTGGGCTCGGCATAATAATAAGCGTCCTGGAAATCGATGGCGGGGATGTCGAGCTTGGCCCAGGTCACCTCCTCCATCTCCAGCCAGGCGCGATAGGCCTTGAGCCGCCATTCGAGCATCCATTCGGGCTCGTTCTTCTTGGCCGAGATGAAGCGGACCGTGTCCTCGTTGAGGCCCTTGGGCGCGAAATCCTGCTCGATGTCGGAGGAGAAGCCCCATTCGTAGGTCGAGGCGCGGTCGACCGCCTCCTGTGCGGCGGCGTTCTTCACCGCCGCATCCTTGTTGCGCACGTCGCTCACTTCACGTCACCTTCCGCAAGACTGGCGAGGGTCACGCTCTGGAGCGCGCCGCGCACCGCCAGATTGGCGGCGTTGAGGTGCGGCTTGACCCGGCAGCTCCCCTCCAGCGCGCAATCGGAGGCCGTGCCCTCGATGCAATTGGTCATCGCGATCGGCCCTTCGACCGCCTCGACGATGTCGGCAAGGCTGATTCCGCCCGCCGGCCGCGCCAAAGTGAAGCCGCCGCCGGTGCCGCGCGCCGAATTGAGCAGGCCGGCCGCCGCCAGCCGCCCCATCAGCTTCTGCGCGGTCGGCAGCGGCACCCCGGTCTCCTCCGCCAGCAGCCCGGCCGACAGCCGCGCGCCCGCCGGGTGGCGGGCGGCCGCGGCCATCATCACGACGGCATAATCGGCAAGGGAGGTGAGGCGCATGAGCTCCAATCGGACAAATTCGATCCGATTGGCATGTGGCGGGCGAGGCGCCGGGAATCAAGGCCTTTTGACCCGCCGGGCCGCCTTTGCCATAGGCGCGCACGATGGCGCTTTACCCCCTTTTCCGCCCGCTCGCCTTCGCGCTCGACGCCGAGCGGGCCCACCGGCTCACCATCCGCGCGCTGAAGGCGGTGCCGCCCGGGGAGCCGCCGAAGCGCGACCCGCTGCTCGCGATCGCGATCGGCAATCTCGAATTCCCCAATCCGGTCGGCCTCGCGGCGGGCTTCGACAAGGATGCCGAGGCGTTCGCGCAGATGCTCGGCTTCGGCTTCGGCTTCGTCGAGGTCGGCACGCTGACGCCGCTGCCGCAGCAAGGCAATCCGAAGCCGCGCCTGTTCCGGCTCGTCGAGGACCGGGCGGTGATCAACCGGATGGGCTTCAACAATCGCGGCCAGGCCGACGCGCTGACGCGGCTCGAGAGGCGGCGGCGGCAGGGCGGCGTGGTCGGCGTCAACATCGGCGCCAACAAGGACAGCATGGACCGCGTCGCCGATTATGCGGCGGGGGTGCGGGCGATGCTGGGAGTGGCGGACTATCTCACCGTCAACATCTCCTCGCCCAACACGCCGGGCCTGCGCGCGCTGCAGGACGAAGGCGCGCTCGACGAACTGCTCGCCGCCGTCACCGAGGCGCGGGGCGCCGGGCCGCCGGTCTTCCTCAAGGTCGCGCCGGACCTGGAGCCGGCGGACGTGGACGGGATCGTGCGGGTGGCGGCGCGGCGCGGGATCGACGCGCTGATCGTCGCCAACACCACCGTGTCGCGCCCGGTGCTGCGCTCGCGCCACCGCGACGAGGCGGGCGGGCTTTCGGGGGCGCCGCTCAAGGCGCTGGCGCTGCAGCGGTTGCGCGATTTTCGCGCCGCCACCGGCGGGGAGATGCCGCTGATCGCCGCCGGCGGGATCGAGAACGGGGTGGACGCGTTCGAGCGGATCCGGGCGGGCGCCAGCCTCGTCCAGCTCTATTCGGCGCTGGTCTATCAGGGGCCGGGCCTCGCCGCGTCGATCTGCGCCGAGCTCAGGACGCTGGTGCGGCGGCACGACTTCGCGACCCTTGCCGAGGCAGTCGGAAGCGACGAGCGGCGCTCTCGATCAGTCTGAACAAGTCTTTGCGCTGGAACATGTTTCCCGCGCGCGGCATTTCTCCTGCAGGAGAGAGACATGCCGACCGACCTGCTCAAGACCCTGACCTACCTCGCGCTGCACCTCACGGTGGCGTTCACCGTGGGCTACGTCCTGACCGGATCGGTGGCGATCGCCGGCGGATTCGCGCTGATCGAGCCGCTGTGCAACGCCATCGCCTTCTTCTTCCACGAGAAAGCCTGGAACGGGCGGCTGCGCCTGTTCGGCTGGCGCATCGGCCCCCGCCTGGTCTCCTGAGGCGCTGCCTGCCCTAGCGCGGCGCGGGTTCGACCAGGAACACGCCCTCGCGGCGGGGATCGGCGCCGCCTTCGAGCCTGCCGCCGCGCAGGAGCACGCCGTGGAGGCCGGAATCCTCGCCCTGGCCGGGG
>JBKBVA010000168.1:0-5941 GCA_046289665.1 Allosphingosinicella sp. | reverse complement strand
ACCTCGAACGGCTCCGAGCCGAGATTGGCGAGGATCACCTTCACCTCGCCGCGATAGTCGCTGTCGATCGTGCCCGGCGTGTTGAGGCAGGTGATTCCGTGCTTGAGCGCGAGGCCCGAGCGAGGCCGCACCTGCACCTCGTACCCCTCGGGGACGGCGATGGCGAAGCCGGTGGCGACGGCGTGCCGCGCGCCCGGCACCAGCGTCAGCGTCTCCGCCGAGACGATGTCGAGCCCGGCCGCGCCGGCGCTCGCATAGGTCGGGAGGGGCAGGCCCTCACCGTATGGCAGCCGCTTCAGCCCGATCTCGATCATGCGCGCTCCTCCGTCCGATCCACGCGTCGAGCGCGTAGCGGCCGGCGCCCAGCGTTGCAAACGCGAGGCCGAGGAAGACGAGGATCAGCGCCGGCCACCACCCGGGAAAGTCCTGCGGCCAGTGCACCATCCAGACGGCGACGGTGAAGTTGAAGGCGGTGATCAGGCCCGCCCAGCGGGTGAGCAGGCCGAGGAGGAGGGCGATGCCGCACAGGAACTGGCACCAGACCGAGAGCGGCGCCATCACCTCGGGCATGATGAAGTTGAACTGGGCGAGGAATTTCTCGAACTCGAGCATCCGCTCGGCGCTGAACACATTGTCGTGGCTCTGGTAGATCAGGAACGCGCCCGTCACCCAGCGCAGAAGCAACAGTCCGAGGTCACCCAGCCGGGCGAGCGGCGTCAGCAGCAGCAGATCCTTGTTCATCGCGTCCCCCCAATGCGGCCGCGATGCGGGCGGCGAGCCGATCCGCCACCTCCCGCTTCGAGGCCCGCTCCCAACTCTCCACCCCGTCGGCGGTGACGAGGTGAACCGTATTGTGTTCGCCGCCCATCACGTCGCCCGACACGTCGTTGGCGACGATCCAGTCGCAGCCCTTGCGCCGGCGCTTGGCGGTGGCGGCGCCGACCACGTCGTCCGTCTCGGCGGCGAAGCCGACCAGCAGAGGCGGCCGCTGCGCGCTCTTGGCGAGGCTGGCGAGGATGTCGGGATTCTCCGCCCAGGCGAGCTTCGGCGGCCCGTCGGCCTTCTTGAGCTTGGACGCGGCCGCCTCGACCCGCCAGTCGGCGACCGCGGCGACCAGCACGGCGGCGTCGGCGGGAAGCGCGCGCTCCACCGCCGCCTGCATCTCCCGCGCGGTCTCGACGTCGATGCGCGCCACGCCGGGCGGGGTGGGCAGCGCCACCGGACCGGCGACGAGCGTCACCCGCGCGCCGAGGCCGGCCAGCGCGCCGGCGATGGCGAAGCCCTGCTTGCCCGAGGAGCGGTTGGCGATCACCCGGACCGGATCGATCGGCTCGTGGGTCGGCCCCGCGGTGACGACGACGTGGCGGCCGGCGAGTGGGCCCGAGCGGGCGAAATGCGCCTGGATCGCGTGAAGGATCGCCTCCGGCTCGGGCAGCCGTCCGGGGCCGTATTCGCCGCACGCCATGTCGCCTTCGTCGGGCTCCATCACGGTCAGCCCGTCACCGCGCAGCCGCGCGACGTTGCGCCGCGTCGCCGCATGCTGCCACATCCGCACGTTCATCGCCGGCACCGCCAGCACCGGCGTGTCGGTGGCGAGGAGCAGGGTGGTGGCGAGATCGTCGGCGATTCCCGCCGCCATCCGCGCCATCAGGTCCGCCGTCGCCGGGCACACCACCACCAGGTCCGCCTCGCGGCTGAGCTGGATGTGGCCCATCTCGACCTCGTCCTTCAGGTCCCAGAGGCTGGTGTGGACCGGCTGCTCGGAGAGGGCGGCGAGCGTCATCGGCGTCACGAACTGCGCGCCGCCCTCGGTCAGTACGCAGCGCACCGTGCCGCCCGCCTTGCGGATCAGCCGGATCAGCTCGCAGGCCTTGTACGCCGCGATCCCGCCGCCGACGATCAGGAGGATGCGCTTGCCGTTCACGGGCCCTTCTTGGCCCCGCCGGGCGCCGGAGTCGAGCGCACCGGCCCGAGCCGCGCCACCGCGTCCCGGAACAGCGCCTCGGCGGCGGCGCGTGCCTCGCGCGTCGTCGCGGCGGAGCGGACGGGCAGCGTCTCCGCCGCGCGCGCGAATTCGGCGTCGACGAAGCCCTTGATCGCCTTGGGGAGCGGCCCTTCGCCGAGCTCGCGCGTCTCGGCCTTGCGCGCGATCAGCTCCCGGACCAGCGCCGCGATCTCGCGCGGGGGCTCGCTTTCTTCCAGCAGCGTCGGGAAGTGCATCGGCGCCACCGGCGCCTCCGGGTGGAGCCGCAGCCAGCGCAGCGCCGCCGCAGGCCGCAGCGCGTAGAAGAGCTTCTTGAGGCGGATCGGCTTGCCGTCGGCGAAATAGCTGCGGCGCTGGCGCTCGCCGAGGTGGAGATAGTGGCGCGCCATGCCGGCCCGGTCGCCGTGCGCGCGGGCGAACGCCGTCATCGCCTCGCGGAACCAGGCATCGCCGTCATAGACGATCGGCGACATAAGCCATTCGACCACCACGGCATTGCCCTTGAGCAGCAGCTTCAGCGCCTTGCCCAGCTCCCAGCCGTTGACGTCCAGCTCGCCCTCCAGCGGCGTCTCGATCACGTCGCGCTTCTGCCAGGGCGAGAGATAATCCTCTGCGCCCCGCACGAAGAGGAAGCGGCAGTCATAGTCGCTGTCCGGCGAAGGAAAGCCCCAGGCGCGGCTGCCGCTCTCGATGGCGAGGCCGATGCCGACCCGCTCCTCTGCGGCGATGCGTCCGAGCATGCCGTCGATCGCCGCGAGCGGGCCGGGCTCGAAACCGGCCGGGATCGAACGGAGCCGCGCCGCGGCCTCGGCGCTCACGCGAAGAGCAGCACCGCCGCGGCGCCGGCGGCGGCGGAGACCAGCGCGGTGAGCAGCGTCCAGCCGAACTGGCGGGGCCGCACCACCACCACGTCGGGGAGCGGCGGGCCGGGCGGGGCGGCGCCGGGGGGCGGGTAGTAATGGTCGAGCCGGCGGACGAGGTCGGGGATCATCGCGAAGGTGCGGAAATCCCGGACCAGCCGGTCGGCGAGCGCCGCTTCGGGGCCGAGCTCGCTGCGCATCCATTCGCGCAGGAACGGCTCGGACGTCTCCCACATGTTGATGTCCGGATCGAGCGCGTGCGCCACCCCTTCCTCCATCACCATCGTCTTCTGGAGGAGGAGGAGATGCGGCTGGGTCGGCATGTCGAAGTCGCGGGTGATGGTGAACAGCCCGTCCAGCATCTGCGCGATCGAGATGTCCTTGACCGGCAGGCCGCGGATCGGCTCGCCCACCGCCCGCAGCGCGGTCGCGAACTCCTCCACATTGTGGTGCGGCGGGACGTATTGCGCCTCGAAATGGATTTCGGCGACCCGCCGGTAATTGCCGGTGAGGAGGCCGTAGAGGATCTCGGCCAGCCACATCCGCGCCTGGCGGTCGACCCGCCCCATGATGCCGAAGTCGATCGCCGCGAGCCGCCCGTCGGGCAGCGCGAAGAGATTGCCCTGGTGGAGATCGGCATGGAAGAAGCCGTCGACCACCGACTGGCGCAGGAAGGCGCGCACCAGCGTCGCGGCGAGCGCCTTCAAATCGTGCCCCGCCTCCACCAGCGCCTCGCGGTCGGTGAGCTTGATGCCGTCGATCCAGTCGAGCGTCATCACCCGGCGCGAGGTGCGGCTCCAGTCGATGGCGGGGACGTAGAAGCCGCTCTCGGCGACGAGATTCTCGCGCAGCTCTGAGGCGGAGGCGGCCTCGCGCCGCAGATCGAGCTCGCGCGCCGTCCACTGGCGGAAGGTGGCGATGACGGCGCGGGGCCTGAGGCGCGCCGCCTCACCGCCCATCGCCTCGACCTGCGCGGCGGCCCATTCGTAGGTCTCGAGCGCGCGGGCGAAATCCTCCTCGATATTCGGCCTCAGCACTTTCACCGCGACGAGCTTCCCCTCGATGGTGACGGCGCGGTGGACCTGCGCGATCGACGCGGCGCCGACCGGCTCGGGATCGATGTGCGAGAAGACGCGGTCGATCGGCTTTTCCAGCCCCTGCTCGATCGCGTCCCGGATCTGCTCGAAGGGGGCGGGGGGAAGGCGGTCCTGCAGCCGCTGCAGCTCGCGCGCGGCGTCCATGCCGACCACGTCGGGGCGGGTGGCGAGCGCCTGGCCGAACTTGATCGCCGCCGGGCCCAAGGCCTCGAACGCTTCCGCGTAGCGCGGAGTCCGGGGCACCCGGGCGCCGAAGCGGGCGATGCGGGCGAGGCGCCGCACCGGCGGCGGCGTGTTCGGATCGTTCTCGACCCCGCGCAACGCGCCGTGCCGGGCCAGCACGCGGCCCCATTTCAGCAGCCGCCAGATGTGGACGATCGGCGCGGTCAAATCAGATCTTCCAGCCGCTGTGGATGGCGACGAGGCCGCCGAGGATCGGTTCGACCCGCGTCTGCGCGAAGCCGGCCTTGCGGATCATCGCCTCGAAGGCTGGCATGGTGGGGAAGCGGCGGATCGATTCGACGAGGTAGCGATAGCTCTCCTCGTCGCCCGCCACCGCCCGGCCGATGCGCGGCACGACGTGCATCGAATAGCGGTCGTAGATGGTGCGGAAGCCCGGCCAATTGGTGGTCGAGAATTCGAGGCAGAAGAAGCGCCCGCCGGTCCTCAGCACCCGGTGCGCCTCGGCCAGCGCCTTGTCGATATGGGTGACGTTGCGGATGCCGAAGGCGATCGTATAGGCGTCGAAGGCGGCATCGGCGAAGCGCAGGCCCTCGGCATTTTCGACGGCCCAGTCCAGCCCCTCGATGCGCTGGCGCGCGGCGCGCTGCCGGCCCACCTCCAGCATCTCCGGGTTGATGTCGGCGACCGTCACCGCCGCGCCGCGCCGGGCCATCCGGAAGGCGACGTCGCCGGTGCCGCCGGCCATGTCGAGGATCGCCTCGCTTGGCCTCGGGCGCACCCGGCCGACGAACATGTCCTTCCACGCGCGGTGGAGCCCGCCCGACATCAAGTCGTTCATGAGGTCGTAGCGCGAGGCGACGCGGGAGAAGACGGAGCCGACCCGGCGCGTCTTTTCCTCGGGGGAAACCTCTTCGAAGCCGAAAGAAACCTTGTCCATCGCGCCCGCCTCTAGCAGGGGATTCGCCACATGTGCACGCCCGATCTTCCGCTTCGCACTGCCGATCTCAGGGCAGGCCGCGATGCCTGAGCTTCCCGAGGTCGAAACCACCGTGCGCGGGCTCGTGCCGGTGCTCGCCGGGCGGCGGCTGGCCGCGGTCGAGCCGCGCCGGGCGGACCTGCGTCGCGCCTTCCCGCCGGACCTCAGGCAGCGGCTCACCGGCGCGGTCGTCACCGGCATGGGGCGGCGCGCCAAATACGGGCTGATCGGCACCGACCGCGGCGACACGATGGTCTTCCACCTCGGCATGTCGGGGCGCTGGCGGATCGACCCGGGCGAGCTCGGCGCGCACGACCATCTCCTCCTCGTCACCGACGAGGGCCGGCGCCTCGCGCTCAACGATCCGCGCCGCTTCGGCTCGGTCGATCTCGTGCTCACCGAGTCGCTCGAGGATTTTCCCGCCTTCGCCGCGATGGGGCCGGAGCCGCTCGGCGACTCGTTCACCTCAGCCTACCTGCACAAGGCGCTGGACGGCCGCTCGGCGCCGATCAAGGCGATGCTGCTCGACCAGCGGATCGTCGCCGGCCTCGGCAACATCTATGTGTGCGAGGCGCTGCACATGGCCGGCATCGCGCCGGGCAAGGCGGCGGGGACGGTCTCGCGCCCGCGGCTCGCGCGCCTCGTCGAGGCGATCCGCACCGTGCTGCTCGCCGCGATCGAGGCGGGGGGCTCGAGCCTGCGCGATTTTGCCCGGCCCGACGGGGAGCTCGGCTATTTCTCCAACCAGTGGCGGGTCTACGGGCGGGAAGGGGAGGCGTGCGGCTGCGGCACGCCGATTCGCCGCCGCGCCGATTCGGGCCGCTCCACCTTCTTCTGCCCG
>JBKBVA010000167.1:0-5962 GCA_046289665.1 Allosphingosinicella sp. | reverse complement strand
TGGTGGGGGGGATGCGGGCGCTCGGCGCCAACGTCGGCGACAGCCGCCACGGGGTGCTGACCGAGCGGCCGGGGGTGCTCTCGAACGACGTGTTCCGGAACCTCCTCGCCGCCTCGACCGCGATGCGGCCGCGGCTGAACACCATCGCGTCGAGGAACGGGTCGGACGCCGGCAGCGCGGCGCTGACGTAAGCGAGCGGCTCCGCCTGGGCGGTGGCGGGGAGGCTGCGCGCGCCGCCGGTGGTGCGGATGATGAGGCTCCGCCCGTTCGTCCGCCCTTCGCGCGACAGGACGATCTGGCGCCGCGCGCGGTCGCAGCGGACGACGAACTGGCCCTCGCTGTTCGCCGCGCCGAACGACGCCTGCGATCCGTTCCCCTCGCGGCTGTAATACCAGTCTCCCGGCGAGAGCGGCGCCTGCTCCCAATTGGGCGCCGGCGGCGGCGGGGGCTCGTCGGCGACGGGGGCGGTGGGGACGGGGCGAACCGGCGCCGGCGGCTCGGGCTGGGGCTGGGAGCGCGGCACGCAGGCCGCCGCGCCCACCGCCAGCGCGCCGATCGCCAGATGTCGTGCCCTAACCTTCATGTCCGCTCCTTCGTCTCGTCCCTCCCGCAACAGCACGGGCCGGCGCCGGTTCCAAGCGCAAAGCCGACGGCCGGTGCTTTTGCAGCGGCGCGCCCCGCCGGGACGCGCGACGGCCGCCTGCACGAGAAGCCCTTTGCGTTCAGCGACATTCATGACTTATTCAAGCCCTGAGGGCTAATCGCCGGTCCAGAACCGAAAGCAGCTTAACCGATGACCGTCCGTGCCCTCCTCCTGCTCGCCGCCTTCGGCATGAGCGCCGCCGCCGCGCCGGCGGATGCGCGTCCGCGCGACCGCGAGCAGGATTCGGCGTTCCGCGAGACCCGCGAGGGCCGGTTCCTGCCGCTGCGCGAGATCGAGCAGCGCATCGTGCCGCAGATGCGCGGCTTCACCTATCTCGGGCCCGAACTCGACGCCGAAGCCGGCCGCTATCGCCTGAAGTTCATGCGCGGCCCCAAGGTCGTGTGGATCGACATCGACGCCCGCGACGGACGCGTTCTCGGCCGTTCCGGCTTCTAGGCGAACCGTCCCGCGCCCGTAACGGCGGCGGATTTCCGCGCATTCCGGTGCAACATGGATGAAACCATTGGCATTCGCCCGGGTTGGAGGCGTAAAGGACGCCAGCCAGAAGACAGGGGAATGCGATGCGGGTTCTGATCGTCGAGGACGAGCCCAATCTGGGCCGCCAGCTACGGGCCACGCTCGAAGGCGCCGGCTATGCCGTCGATCTCGCCACCGACGGCGAGGACGGCCACTATCTCGGCTCCACCGAAAGCTACGACGCGATCGTGCTCGACCTCGGCCTTCCCGAAGTGGACGGCCTTACGGTCCTCGACCGCTGGCGCAAGGAAGGGATCGTCGTCCCCGTCCTGGTGCTGACCGCGCGCGACAGCTGGTCGGACAAGGTGGCCGGGCTCGACGCCGGCGCCGACGACTATCTCGCCAAGCCGTTCCAGACCGAGGAGCTGATCGCCCGGCTGCGCGCCCTCATCCGCCGCGCCTCGGGCAACGCCTCGTCCGAACTCACCGCCGGCGACGTCCGGCTCGACACGCGCTCGGGCAAGGTGACGCTGGCGGGCGAGCCGGTGAAGCTCACCGCCCAGGAATATAAATTGCTCTCCTACCTGATGCACCACAAGGGCAAGGTGGTCAGCCGCACCGAGCTGATCGAGCATATTTACGACCAGGATTTCGACCGCGATTCCAACACGATCGAGGTCTTCGTCACCCGCATCCGCAAGAAGCTGGGCCAGGACGTGATCACCACCATCCGCGGCCTCGGCTATTCGCTGGAAGATCCGGCCCCGGCCCGCTGACCTTGTTCATCGTGCGTTTCCCCGCCGCCGCGCAGCTTGAGCGCCGCAGCGTAAGGAGCGGGCGGCGGTGAAGCGTTTGAGACAGTCGCTGGGCATGCGCGGCACCGGCTCGCTGACCCGGCGCATGATCATCGTCTCGGCGATCTGGATCTTCGTCCTGCTCGCCGGCGGCGGCATCGCGCTCGACCGGGTGCTGACCAGCGCCATCACCCGCAATTTCGACGCCGGGCTCGATTACATGCTGACCGCGCTGATCGCCTCGGCCGAGGTGGGCCAGGACGGCGAGGCCTATCTCAACCGCCAGCCGGCCGACCAGCGCTTCCTCGAACCCTATTCGGGCCTCTATTTCCAGATCAGCGCGGTCGATCCCAAGCCCGCCGCCAACGGCATCGACGTCGACCTCCCATCCCGTTCGCTGTGGGACCGGCGGCTGCGGATCGGCGAGAGCCATTCCGATTTCGATATCCACACCTACGACAGCGAGGAATTTCCCGACGAGACGCTGCGCGTGGTCGAGCGCGACGTGCAGCTGCCGGGCTCGGAGACGCGCTGGCGCTTCCAGGTCGCCCAGAGCCGCGAGGCGCTGGACGAGCAGATTTCGGTGCTGCGCCGCACCCTCATCCGCTCCTTCGCGATCCTCGGCCTCGGCCTGGTCGTGCTCGCCGCGCTGCAGGCGCTCTACGGCCTGTGGCCGCTGCGGCGGGTGCGCCGCGCCATCGCCGCGATCCGCTCCGGCCAGACCTCGCGCATCGAGGAGAGCTTCCCGCGCGAGATCGAGCCGCTCAAGGACGAGCTCAACGCCCTCCTCGCCCATGTCGAGGTGCAGGCCGAGGAATCGCGCCGCCACGCCGGCAATCTCGCCCACGCGCTCAAGACCCCGCTCACCGTCATTACCAACGCCGCCACCGCCCAGGCGCCGGACCTCGCCGACACGGTGTGCCGGGAGGCGAAGACGATGCGCCGCCAGGTCGACCACCATCTCGCCCGCGCCCGCGCGATCGGCCGCCGCTCCAGCGCCCAGGCGCGCGCCGACGTATGGCCCGCCCTCGAAGCGGTCGAGCGCGCGGTCAGCCGGCTCTACGAGGACGTCACCATCGATCTCGCCGGCGACAAGGACGCCTCGGTCCGGGTCGAGCGGCAGGATCTGGACGAGATGCTCGGCAACCTCATCGAGAATGCCGCCAAATATGGCGGCGGCCGGGTGTTCGTGACGGTGCGCACGACGCCCGAATGCGTCGAGATAGACGTCGAGGACGACGGCACCGGCATTCCCGAGGCGGAGCGCGCGTCGATCTTCGCGCGCGGCGCGCGGCTCGACACGGGCAAGCCCGGCACCGGCCTCGGCCTCGCCATCGTCCAAGACGTGGCGGAAATCTACCACGGCTCGATCGCGCTCGAGGAGAGCGAGGATCTGGGCGGGCTTCTGGCGCGGCTGAAGCTGCCGCTCTGCGGGGTGACGGCCGCGGTCTAGGCGCCGCAGCGCAAGGCTTGCCTTTCGCCCCGCTCCGGGCCACATCGCGCCGCACATGAGCGCCACCATCCACAGCCTCACGCCGCCCCGGGCGCCGTCGCTCGATCCGATGATCCAGCTCGTCTCGGCCGATCTCAACCAGGTCAATGCGGTGATCCTGGAGCGGATGCAGAGCGAGGTCGCATTGATCCCGGAGCTGGCCGGCCACCTCATCGCCGGCGGCGGCAAGCGGATGCGGCCGATGCTGACCCTCGCCTGCGCCCGGCTGCTCGACTATCCCGGCACCCGCCACCACAAGCTCGCCGCCGCGGTCGAGTTCATCCACACCGCCACCCTGCTCCACGACGACGTCGTCGACGCCTCCGGCCTGAGGCGCGGGCGGCGCACCGCCAACATCATCTGGGGCAATCCGGCGAGCGTGCTCGTCGGCGACTTCCTGTTCTCGCGCAGCTTCGAGCTGATGGTCGAGGACGGCAGCCTCAAGGTGCTGAAGATCCTGTCGCGCGCCTCGGCGGTGATCGCGGAGGGCGAGGTCGACCAGCTCACCGCGCAGCGGCGCGTCGAGACGGGCGAGGACCATTATCTCGCCATCATCAGCGCCAAGACCGCGGCCCTGTTCGCCGCCGCCTGCCGCATCGCGGCGGTGGTGGCGGAGGCGGGCGACCTGATCGAGGAAGCGTTCGACGTCTACGGCCGCAACCTCGGCATCTCCTTCCAGCTGATCGACGACGCGATCGACTATGCCTCCGATCCCGAGACGATGGGCAAGGGCGTCGGCGACGATTTCCGCGACGGCAAGGTGACGCTCCCCGTGATCCTCGCTTATGCCCGCGGCAGCGACGCCGACCGCGCCTTCTGGCGCGACGCGATGGCGGGGGAGCGGGCGAGCGACGCCGACCTCGCCCACGCCATCGGCCTGCTGCGCGGCTGCGGCGCGATCGACGACACGGTGGCGCGCGCGCGCACCTACGGCCAGCGGGCGATCGACGCGCTGGGGCCGTTCGCCGGCGGCAAGGCGAAGAGCGCCCTGATCGAAGCGGTCGAATTCGCGATCTCGCGGGCCTATTGATCCTCCCCATCGCCTTCGGCGCGAGGGAGGATTAGAAGGCCGCCCGGTGAGCGCCCTCCCGATCCACGCCGCCCTTCCCGAGCTGCTCGCTACCCTTCGCGCCGGGCCGAACGCCGTGCTCGTCGCGCCGCCGGGGGCGGGGAAGACGACCGCCGTCGCGCCGGCCCTTCTCCGGGAAGAGTGGTGCAGCGGCGAGATCCTGCTGCTCTCGCCGCGCCGCCTCGCCGCGCGGGCGGCGGCCGAGCGGATGGCGGAGCTGGCCGGCGAGCGTGTGGGAGAGACGATCGGCTACGCCACCCGGCTCGACACCAGGCGCTCGGCGCGCACCCGCATCCTCGTCCTCACCGAAGGCATCTTCCGCAGCCGCATCCAGGCCGATCCGGAGCTTGCCGGCGTGTCGGCCGTGCTGTTCGACGAAGTGCACGAGCGCAGCCTCGACAGCGATTTCGGCCTCGCCCTCGCGCTCGACGCGCAGGGTGCGCTGCGGCCGGACCTGCGGCTCGTCGCGATGTCGGCGACTCTGGAGGGCGGCCGCTTCTCGGACCTGCTCGGCGGCGCGCCGCTGATCGAGAGCGAGGGGCGCAGCTTCCCGATCGACCTCGTCCATCTCGGCCGCGCCGCCGAGAAGAGGATCGAGGACCAGATGGCCGCCGCCATCCGCCGCGCCCTCGCCGAAGCCGACGGCAGCCTGCTCGCCTTCCTCCCCGGCGTCGCCGAGATCGAACGCACCGCCGAGCGGCTCGCGGGCCTGCCCGACTGCGTCGACCTTTACCGCCTTCACGGCAGCCTCGACCCCGCCGCCCAGCGCGCCGCCATCGCCGCGCCGCCGCCCGGGCGCCGCAAGGTGGTGCTCGCCACATCGATCGCCGAGACCAGCCTGACGCTGGACGGGGTGCGGATCGTCGTCGATTCGGGCCTCGCCCGCCGCCCCCGCTACGACCGCGCCGCCGGCATCACCCGCCTCGTCACCGAGCGCGCCAGCCAGGCCGCAATCACCCAGCGCGCCGGCCGCGCCGGGCGGCAGGGGCCGGGCCGGGTCTACCGACTGTGGGAGGAAGCGGCCAATGCGGCGCTGCCGCGCTTCGACCCGCCCGAAATCCTTGAGGCGGACCTTTCCGCCCTTGTGCTCGACTGCGCCTTGTGGGGCGTTTCGGATCCGCGCGACCTCGCCTGGATCGACCCGCCGCCGGCCGCGGCGGTGGACGAGGCGCGCGCGCGGCTGGCGGCGCTGGGCGCGCTCGGCCCCGACGGCCGCCCCACCGCCCACGGCAAGGCGATCGCCGCGCTCCCGCTCCCGCCCCGCCTCGCCCACATGCTGATCGCGGCGGAGGCGCGCGGCTGGGGGCGGACGGCGGCGGAGGTGGCGGTCCTGCTGTCGGAACGGGGGCTCGGCGGGAACGATGCGGACCTGGAGCTGCGGCTGCGCCGCTGGCGCGGCGAGCGCGGCCAGCGGGCGGAGGCGGCGCGGGGTCTGGCGAAACGGTGGCATCGGATGATTCCCCTCCCTGGAAGGGAGGGGCAAAGGG
>JBKBVA010000166.1:0-6044 GCA_046289665.1 Allosphingosinicella sp. | reverse complement strand
GGCCGCGGCCTCGGGCGCATCTTTCGCGGCAGCTTGGTCGGCCGCGGATTCGCGGGCGGTGCCGGCCTGCTGGCGTTCGAGCTCGGCGTTGAGCTCGGCGCCCATCAGCAGGATGTAGGCGGAGAGATAGAGCCAGGTGAGGAAGACGACGACGCCGCCCAGCGAGCCGTAGGTGGCGTTGTAATTGCCGAAGTTGGAGACGTAGAGGCCGAAGCCCAGAGTCGCGATCAGCCACAGCAGGGTGGCGGCGGCCGAGCCGGGCGTGATCCACATCCACGGCGCGTCGGGGCGGTTCGGGCCGTGGCGGTAGACGAAGGCGAGGACGAGGCTCGCCGCCACCGCCGCGACCGCGAAGAAGGCGAATTTCAGCAGCTGGTGGAGGAAGGGCGAGCTGAACGGCAGCAACGCCTCGATGAAGCCGAGCGCCGAGATCGCGCCGGCCGCGACCAGCAGCACCACCACCGCGCCCAGGGTCATGCCCAGCGCCACCAGCGTCCGGCTGACGAAGCCGCGCTGTTCCTCGATGTCGTAGGCGACGTTGAGGGCGGTGATCACCGCGCCGGCCCCCTTGCTGGCGCCGTAGAGGGCGAACAGGATGGCGATGAGGAGGCCGAGCCCCTTGGCGCCGTCGTCGCCCCCGGTCATGCCCTGCAGCTGGTCGCCGATGATGGTCGCGGCCTGCTCCGGCAGGGTCTGAGCCAGCGACCGGATGTGCGCGGCCACCGTCTCGGGATCGGCAACCAGGCCGTAGGTCAGCACCGCCGAGGCGAGCAGGGGCACGAAGGCGAGGAAGGCGTAGAAGGCGACGCCGGCGGCGAGCAGGCTGACATTGTCGTCGCCCGATTCCTTCCACGTCCGCCCGAGAATCTGCCGCCAGTCCGAGGCGGCCGGCCATTTCACTTTTTCGATCGCCATGCCTTTGAGAACAGCGGCGGCGGGGGCGGGTTCCCTCCGCACCTTCCGCCGGGACGGGACAATGGCCGAAAAGAAGACGGCGCCCCGCCGCTGGGGGGGCGCCGCCGCGAGGGGAGCGAGGCGGTTACGCCGCCTTCGTCTCCTTGCCGTCTCCGGCCTTGTTGTCGTTCTCCGACCGCTGGTCGCCGATCGTGACCTGCGTCTCGCCGCCGGAAATCTCGATCCGGCGCGGCTTCATCGCTTCGGGGATCTCCCGTTCGAGGTCGATCGCCAGCATGCCGTCCTTCAGCGCGGCGCCCTTCACCTGAACGAAGTCGGCGAGGCCGAAGCGCCGTTCGAAGGCGCGGGTGGCGATGCCGCGGTGGATGTAGTTGCCGTCGTCCCCGTCCTTCTTGCGGCCCGAGACGACCAGCATGTTCTGCTGGCTGGTGATCTCGATCTCGTCGGGGGCGAAGCCGGCGACCGCGAGCGTGATGCGGTAGCGATCGTCGCCGCGCCGCTCGAGATCGAAGGGCGGGTAATTCTCCGCGCTCTGCCAGCCGGTGCCCGCTTCGAGCAGGTCGAACAGCCGGTCGAAGCCGACGGTGGAACGGCGATAGGGGGTGAAATCGAAATTGGTCCTCATCTTCCATGTCCTCCTTTGAGCAACCTGGTTTGACGATGAGCGCCGACGCCGCGGCGCCCGCTGCCGGACCCAATGGCATCCGGCAGCCTCTATGTGGGAACCCGTCTGGTTGGTTTCAAGGGGAGGCGCGCAACTTTTTTTGGCAGTTCTGGGTATGACAGGAACCATATGGGGCGGGGCAGCTCGGAATTTGAGGCCTTTACTCCGACCGTCATTGCGAGGCGCGAAGCGCCGCGGCAATCCCGTGGCGGAAAAGGCGCCGTGCCCCTTCCGCGGGGAGATTGCTTCGCTTCGCTCGCAATGACGGTTGGTGGCCGGAGCGCTCGCCCCTCCCCCGTCACTCCGTCACGGCATAGTCGAACAGGCGGTAGCGGTAGCGTTGCTGGTCGCGGATGTTGGCGGCGATGCGGCCGTGAAGGGCCTCGTCCCACGTCCCCCAGCGGTCGATGAAGGCGGAGAGCGCCGCCCGCTCGCCGCCTTCCTGGAGCGCCAGGACCTGCCGCAGCAGCGCGGCCACGGCGTCGTGATAGCGGTCATAGTCGATCGACAGCTTCGCCGTCTTCGGATCGAAGGCGAGCACGCCGCGGTCGAGGAACCAGTTCCACTGCATCAGCTGCATCATCTGGTAGGGCTGCTCGCGGCGCGGCTTGTTGTTCTGGAGGGTGCGCAGGATGCCGCTCGCATAGACGGCGCGCAGCTGCTCGGGCGTGTAATAGCCGCGCCGCGCCAGCTCTCGTCCCACGAACAGCGAGACGAGATCTGCCTTCATCTCCTCGATCAGGTTCGAATCCGCGCCGAGCGCCTCATCGAGCGTGCGGCCGTCTTTGGTGAGGTCCGGCCCGAGATAGTGGCCGACCTCGTGCCACAGGGTCCGGTAGAAATTGGAATCGGCGGTGAGGTGGCCGGCATAAGGCGCGGCGACCGCGGCGCCGAACACGTCGCCCGAGCCTTTGAACAGGTCCGGATTGCGCATGATGTTGGTGCGCAGCAGGATGATCGAGCCGTAGCGGTCGGCGAGATAGGCCTCGTTGGGCAGGTTGGTGGCGGTGTTGGCGCCGCGCGCCTGGCCGAAATCGGCGATCACGTCGTAGACGCCGACGGGGATATCCTCGGTCACCTTCCGGTCGGTCTCGTAGGGGAGCATGTCCTCCAGCGCCTGGATGCCCTGCATCGCCTTCCTCAGCGCCGCCCCTTCCTCGCGCCGCGCGGCGAGCAGGCTGAGGCTGTAGAAGGCGCGGGTGCCGAGAAGCTCGTCGTCATAGGTTTCGTAGGCGCCGATCTGGGCGTTCAGATTCTTGAACTCGCCCTTGATCCAGGCGGCGTCGCCGGATTCGTAATCGTCGGTGAGGAGGTCCCGCGCGCGGTTGCGCAGATATTTGGCGAATTCCCAATCGTCGCCCTCGACCGCGTCGGCGGCCTCGTTGAGCAGGCCGTGGGCGCGGATCATCTCGTCGGCGAAGGCGAGGGAGTAAGGCGCGGCGTAAAGCCTCGCCCGGTCCGGCCGGGCGGCGAGCGCCTCGAGCCGGGCGCGCAGGCCCGGGTGGAGCGTGTCGATCGCCGGATATTGCGTCAGCTTGGCGAGATCGCGCGCCAGGCTCCCGGCGTCGGCGCGGCGGACGACGGAGCGCAGGTGGGTGAGCTCGGCCTTTTGCGCGGGATTGGCGGCGAGATAGGCCTCGAACTCCACTTCGGTGAGGTCCCACGGATAGACGTTCTTGCCCGGCGGCGCATCGCCGACGGCGACGAACGGCACGCGGCGATTGTCGAGCGTGTTGGCGATCGGGCCCTGGAACAGGCGGTAGAGGGTCGCGAGGTCACGGCCTTCCGAATCGCTCCGCGCGGCGAGGGCGGCGCGCACGTCGGGCGCCGCGCGGTGGCGCTGGCGCTCGTAGACGTCCTGGAAGATCTGCCCCACCTCGACCAGCTTCGCCACGGCAATGCGCTCGCCGGCGGAGAGGTGGGAGAGATCGGGGGCGAGGCGAATCGTCTGCGTCTTGTCGAGAATCGCCCGGGTGTCGGCGGCGCTCCAGCCCGGCGCCGCGGCGACCGGCGTGGTCGGGACCTGGGCGGTGGCGGCCGCGCAGGCGGCGAGCGCAAGCGCGGCAAAGGACACAAAGGTCACGCGCATCGGCCGCGAAAACGCAATGTTTTCAGTGGCGGCAGGACCGGCCCCGCGCGTCCGAAATGCCGTCATGCCCATCCTCGCCCCTCGCAGATTCACGAATCGTTCCGGTTCCCATCGCACAAGAGCGGGGTTGTAGGAAAACACTTTGTTGGCCGCTAGCATGATGCCCATGCGCCGCCTCCTCGCCCTCCCGCTCCTCCTCGCCGCCGCCGCCTGCGCGACCGCGCCCGGGCCCGCTTCCCCGCCCCCGGCCCATGCCGCCCATGTCTGGGCGACGTTCGACGCCGCGGGTATCCGCGCCTCGGGCGCCGAGGGGCTGGCCGACCCGGCCGCCGGCCGCGCGCTCACCATCGAGGATCCGGTGCGGATCGCCTCGATCACCAAGCTCGTCGTCGCGCTTGGCGCGCTGCGGCTCGCCGAACAGGGCCGGATCGATCTCGACGCCGACGTGTCCGACCGGCTCGGCTGGCGGCTGCGCAACCCCGCCTTTCCGGACCGGCCGGTGACCTTGCGGATGCTGCTCTCCCACACGTCCAGCCTCACCGACGATGCCGATTATGTGATCCCGCTCGGCGAGACGGTGCGCGCCACGGTGGAGAATCCCAAGGCGTTCGACGCCCGGCATCCGCCGGGGACCTGGTTCCGCTATTCCAACCTCAACTTTCCGGTCGCGGCGAGCGTCATGGAGGCGGCGACGGGCGAGCGCTTCGACCGGCTGATGGACCGGATCGTGCTGAAGCCCCTGGGGCTCGAGGCCTGCTTCAACTGGTCGACCTGCGGCGATGGGGCCATCGCCCGCGCCGTCGTCCTCATCGCCCCGGACGGAACGGTGGTGCGCGACGACCTCAAGGGCGCGCGGCCCGCCTGCCCGGTGGTGCCGGCGGCGGACGGGAGCTGCGACCTCGCCGCCTACCCCCTCGCCTCGAACGGGGCGCTGTTCGCGCCGCAGGGGGGCCTGCGCATCTCGGTCGCCGATCTCGCCAGTGTCGGCATGCTGCTGCTGCGCGAGGGGCGGCTGGCGGACGGGACCGAGTTCCTCCCGCCCGCGCGGATCGCCGAGATGGTGCGGCCGGTGTGGCGCTTCGACGGGTCGAACGGCGAGACCGAGGGCGGCTTCTATTGCGGCTACGGCCTCGCCGTGCAGGTCCTCGCCTCCTGCGCGCCGAAGGACGACCCGTTCGGCGACGGCCGCACCCGCTTCGGCCATGCCGGAGACGCCTATCGCCTCAAGTCCGGCCTGTGGATCGACCCCGAACGCCGCACCGGCATCGCCTATTTCGCGACCGGCGTCGCCGAAGACGCGCCCAAGGGGCGGAGCGCCTATCCGGCCATCGAGGAATGGCTGGCGGCGAAGGGGCGCTAGGGCGCGTATTCGGAGAGGAGCTTGACGCCCGGATAGAGGCCGGCCGCCTTGTCGCGGAAGCGGACGTCGCAGGTGGCGAGGTCGCACTCCAGCTCCATCGCGAGCTGCAGATAGAGGCAATCCTTGAGGGGCGTGCCGAGCTGAAGCGCGAGACTGGAGGCGCCGAGCAACCGCGACTCGGTCACCGGATAGGCCTTCACTGCCTGGCTCGCCCAGGTGGCGCTCCAGCGGCGCAGCGAAAGGAGGGCCTCTCCCTTCAGAGTCTTGTCCATATTTCCCCTGCGGACGATCGCCCCCGCGACCTCGACGAAGGCCAGATCGGGCGCCGCCAGCCGCTTCGCATGCGCCCTCAGGAAGCCGAGCGCCGCCGGGGTGTCGACTTCCCACAGGATCCACTTGGCCGCCAGACTCGCGTCGACGACGATCATTCCTCCTCGCGCATCCGGCGGATCAGCGGCGTGCTGTCGGGCAGGTATCCGTGCTTCTCGACCATGGCCTCGTGGAAAGCGAGGAGGTCGTCGACCAGCAGGTCGATGGTGCGTGCCTTCTCCGAAAGGATCTCCCGCACCTCCGATTCGAGCGAACGCCCGTTCGAGCGGGCCCGCTCGCGAAGCCTCTCGTAAACGTCGTCGTCGAGGCGGCGGATGGTCAACGTAGCCATGTGTGAAAGATAAGCCGGGTGCCAGCAGAGTGCAAGCATAGTGGAGGCACTGCGCTAGCAGATGCCGTTCAGCACTCCACTACGTTCACCGCCAAGCCGCCGAGGCTCGTTTCCTTGTAGCGCTCGTTCATGTCGAGGCCGGTCTTGCGCATCGTCTCGATCACCTGGTCGAGGCTGACGAGGTGGGAGCCGTCGCCGACGAGGGCGAGGCGGCTGGCTTCGATCGCCTTGATCGCGCCGACCGCGTTGCGCTCGATGCAGGGCACCTGGACGAGGCCGCCGACCGGATCGCAGGTGAGGCCGAGATTGTGCTCCATGCCGATCTCGGCGGCATTCTCGATCTGCGCGTTGGTGC
>JBKBVA010000165.1:0-6227 GCA_046289665.1 Allosphingosinicella sp. | reverse complement strand
CTCCCGGTCGATGCCGCGCGTCCAGATGCCGACATTGTAGTTCATCCGCTGCTCGCGCAGCAGCTGCGCCATCGATTCGGACGGGGCGAAGATGGCGTCGCAGCGGCGGTAGAAGCGGCGCAGCACCGCCAGCACCACCGGCTCCATGAAGGCGAGGCCGTAATAGCGCGGATAGGTCTCGAAGCGGGTGTGGACCGAGGCGACAGCCGGCCGGCCGAGCGCCCGGGCGAGGCTGACGGCGCGGTGGCCGAGCACGTCCGGGCTGGCGATGTGGAAGATGTTCGGCGCGAAGCGGCGGACGTCGCGGCGGACGCTCGGCGTCAGCATCAGCGGAAATTTGTATTCGGGCCGGCGCGGGATCGGCACGTAGGGGACGTGGACGAGGTCTCCGTTCGGCTCGAAGGCCGGCTCCTCGACGGTCGGCGAATAGATGCGCACCGCCGCCCCCTGACGCAGCAGATATTCGACCAGCCGGTTCAGCGCCTGGTTCGCCCCGTCGCGGACGTAATTGTAGTTGCCGCTGAACATGGCGATGCGGAGGCCGGTGACGTCCATGGCGGGGCCGATAGCGCATGAACGGCCTTCTGGAAACAAAGCCGTCATGCGGCCCACCGAAGCCCTTTCATCGGGCGTTCAGGCGCTGAAAGCCGCCGTTCAGGCTGGCGGGACAGGACGGACCCTGGCGGCGGCCAGGCGTTCGGCGCGGGCAGGAACGGGCCGCCGCCACCGGCCGTTGAACAGGCAAGTTCGCAACAGGAGTATTCCGCCATGCGCAATCTGCTTCTCTTCACCGGCGCCGCCGCTCTGGCGCTCTCCATGCCCGCGGCCGCCGATCCGGGCGGCAAGGGCGGCGGCAACGGCAACGGCAAGGGCCAGGCGGCCAAGGTCGACCGCGGCCCCGGCGGCGGCAAGGGCAACAGGGCGCAGCAGGCGCAGCGCGGCGGCGGCAAGCCCGCCAAGGCCCAGCGCCAGGCCGCGCGCGCCGGAAACCCCGCCAAGGCCCAGCGTCAGGCCGCGCGGGCCGTCAAGCCGGACAGGCCGCAGCGCCAAGCCGTGCGCGCCGGCAAGCCCGACAAGGCGGAACGGCGCGTGGTGCGCGACGTGCGCGAACGGCAGGACCGGCTGGTCCGCAGCGACCGCCGCGAGCGGTTCGACCGCGACGAGCGCCGCTGGCGCGACCGCGACCGCGACCGCCGCGAGATGGTCGATCTGCGCGCTCTGCGCGGCGAGGAACGCCGCTTCGCCGATCTCGGCGCCGGCTGCCCTCCGGGGCTCGCCAAGAAGGGCAATGGCTGCCTGCCGCCGGGCCAGGCGAAGAAGCTGTTCGCCCGCGGCGACCGCATCCAGCCGGCCTGGTTCAGCGGCTACGACGTCCCGGTCCGCTACCGCAGCTTCTACCGCGACACGCCCGATCATTATTATCGCTACGATCAGGACGGCTACATCTACCGGGTGCGTTCGGGCGACAATCTGATCGCCTCGGTCATCCCGCTGTTCGGCGGCGGGTTCAACGTCGGCCAGCCGCTTCCGCAGGGCTATGACATCTACAACGTGCCCTACGGCTATCGCGACGCTTATTACGACACGGACGACTATCTCTACCGCTACGGCGACAACGCCATCTACCGCGTCGACCGGCAGTCCGGCGTGATCGAGAGCATCGTGTCGCTGCTCGCGGGCGACCTCGCGGTGGGGCAGCCGCTCCCGGCCGGCTACGACGTCTACAACGTGCCGCTCGACTATCGCGACCGCTATTACGACACGGACGAGGCGATGTACCGCTATGGCGACGGCGCCATCTACCAGGTCGATCCGCAGACGCAGATCATCCAGGCGATCGTCGAGATGCTGATCTGACGCGGCTCGTGACGCAACCGTAACGCGGCTGGTGCGTAATGCCCGCGGAGGTCAGACGATGAAGCACAAGACCATTCTCGCCGCCGCAGCCTGCCTGATCGCCGCCGGCTGCGGAGACCAAGGGAGCAACGAGGCGGCGGTGGCGGAGGGCGGCAATGCCGCCGCCGCCGGCAATGCGGCGGCGCCGCAGGCCGGACGGTCGATCCTCGACAGCCTTACGGCCTCGCAGGACCATTCGACCCTCGTCAACGCGGTGAAGGCGGCCGGGCTCACCGAGACGCTTTCCGGCCCGACGCCCTATACGGTCTTCGCCCCCACCAACGCCGCCTTCCAGTCGCTGCCCGGCACCACCGCCAACGACCTGCTCTCCCCCGACGCGAAGGGGCGGCTGGTGGCGGTGCTGACCGGCCACATCGTGCCGGGCACGGTCACCTCCCAGGACCTCGCCCGGGCGATGGAGCGCGGCAACGGCAAGGCCGAGCTCGCCACCGTCGGCGGCACCACGTTGAGCTTCAGCCGCGAGGGCGACGCGATGCTGGTCAGCGACGGCCGCGGCCAGGGCCGCATCGCCGCCGCCGACATGCTGCAGTCGAACGGGGTGGTGCACAGCGTCGACACGGTGCTGATGCCGGCCGTCTAGGCGGGCTATTCGAACTCGAGGATTACCGCGTCCACCGCCAGGCTGTCGCCCGGCTTCGCCGCCACCGACTTCACCCTGCCCGCTTTCTCCGCGCGCAGGATGTTCTCCATCTTCATCGCCTCGACGACGGCGAGCGGCTGCCCCGCCTCGACCTGGTCGCCCTCGCCGACATGCAGCGCCGTGAGCAGCCCGGGCATCGGGCAGATCAGATATTTGGAAAGGTCCGGCGGCACCTTCTCGATCATGTGGCGGCTGAGCTCGGCGACATGGGCCGGCAGCACGTCCGCGATATGGCTGGCGCCGCGGGTGGTGAGGCGCCACTGCCGCCCCCGCCGCGCGATCTGGACGGTGCGGCTGCGGTCGTCGATCCGCGCCTTCACCTGCCGCTGCCCCGGCTCCCAGACGCCGATCAGCTCGCGCCCCTCTCCTTCGTCGAGATAGGCGATGAGGCCGCCCTCGAAGCCGTCAAAGCGTATGGCGTGCTCGCGCCCCGCGATCCGCACCACCCGCTCCTCGGGCGGCATCGCGGCGCGGCTGGCGAGCTGGCCGCTGGTCGCGCAGGCGCGCAGGTCCGTCTCCATCGCCACCAGAGCGGCGATCGCCGCCAGATCCTCGATCAGCCTGTCGTCGGCGGGCGCGCCGGAGAAGCCTTCGGGATATTCCTCGGCGATGAAGCCGGTGGTGATCTCGCCCGAGCGGAAGCGCGGATGCTGCATCAAAGCGGAGAGGAAGTCGACATTGTGGCCGATGCCCTCGACGACGAAGCTGTCGAGCGCCTCTATTTGCCGATCGATCGCTTCTTCCCGGGTCGGCGCCCAGGTGACGAGCTTGGCGATCATCGGATCGTAGAACATCGACACCTCGCCGCCCTCGAACACGCCGTCGTCGACGCGGGTGACGCCCTCCTCGCCCCGCTTCTCCGCCGGCGGCCGGTAGCGCACCAGCCGTCCCGTGCTCGGCAGGAAGCCGCGATAGGGGTCCTCGGCATAGACGCGGTTCTCGACCGCCCAGCCGGTCAGCGTCACCTCCTCCTGGCCGAACGGCAGCCTCTCGCCCGCCGCGACGCGGATCATCAGCTCGACGAGGTCGAGCCCCGTCACTTCCTCGGTCACCGGATGCTCGACCTGGAGCCGGGTGTTCATTTCGAGGAAGTAGAAGCTCTTGCCGCTCGGGTCGGCGCCCGAGACGATCAGCTCCACCGTGCCCGCGCTGTAATAGCCGACCGCCTTGGCGAGCGCGACCGCCTGCTCGCCCATCGCCTTGCGCATCTCCGGCGTCACGAAGGGCGACGGCGCTTCCTCGACCACCTTCTGGTGGCGCCGCTGGATCGAGCATTCGCGCTCGCCGAGATAGAGCACGTTGCCGTGCTGGTCGCCGATCAGCTGGATCTCGATGTGGCGCGGGCTCTCGATGAACTTCTCGATGAACACCCGGTCGTTGCCGAAGCTCGACAGCCCCTCGCGCTTGGTCGCCTCGAAGCCCTCGCGCACGTCCTGTTCGGACCAGGCGAGCCGCATCCCCTTGCCGCCGCCGCCGGCCGAGGCCTTCATCATCACCGGATAGCCGATGTCGGAGGCGATCTTCACCGCATCCTCGGTCGTCGCGATGTCGCCGAGGAAGCCCGGGACGACGTTGACGCCCGCTTCCTTGGCCAGCTTCTTCGATTCGATCTTGTCGCCCATCGCGGCGATGGCGTTGGGCGGCGGGCCGATGAAGGCGATGCCGGCCTCGGCCAGCGCTTTGGCGAAGCTCTCGCGCTCGGAGAGGAAGCCGTAGCCCGGATGCACCGCCTCGGCGCCGGTCTCCTTGCAGGCCTGGATGATCAGGTCGGCGCGCAGATAGCTCTCCGCGGCCGGCGGCGGCCCCAGCCGCACCGCCTCGTCCGCCATCCGCACATGCGGCGCCCGCGCGTCGGCGTCCGAATAGACGGCGACCGTCTTGATGCCCATGCGCCTGGCCGTGCGAATGACCCGGCAGGCGATCTCGCCACGGTTCGCGATGAGGATTTTAGAGAACACCGGCATCCCCTGTTTCGTCATGCCGGACCTGATCCGGCATCCACCTGTTCTTGCAAGGCTTCCGTAAAGAAGGTGGACCCCGGATCAAGTCCGGGGTGACGGTGCGCGATCACTCCGCCGCCATCCGCGCCGGCTCTTCGCTCGTCATCGGCACCAGCCCCAGCTTGGCGAACAGGGCCGCATCCGCGCCCGCGCCGGCATTGCCGGTCGTCAGGAGCTTGTCGCCGGTGAAGATCGAGTTCGCCCCGGCGAGGAAGCAGAGCGCCTGCGTCGCCTCGCTCATGCTCTCCCGGCCCGCCGAAAGGCGCACCATCGCGCGCGGCATGGCGATCCGCGCGACGGCGACGGTGCGGACGAATTCGATGTCGTCGATCCTGGCGAGCGGCGTATCCGCCAGCATGTCGCCGAGCACCGTGCCCCTGACCGGCACCAGCGCGTTGATCGGCACGCTCTCAGGATGCGCCGGCAGGCTCGCCAGCGCGTGGAGGAAGCCGACGCGGTCCTCGCGCGTCTCGCCCATGCCGACGATGCCGCCGCAGCAGACCGCCATGCCGGACGCGCGGACATTCTCCAGCGTGTCGAGCCGCTCCTGGAAGGTGCGCGTCGAGATGACGTTGCCGTAATTTTCCGGCGAGGTGTCGATATTGTGATTGTAGTAATCGAGCCCTGCCTCGGACAGGCGGTCCGCCTGGTCGCGCGTCAGCATGCCCAATGTCATGCAGGTTTCGAGCCCCATCGCCTTCACGCCCGCCACCATCGTGCAGAGCGCGTCCATGTCCCGCTCCTTGGGCTCGCGCCAGGCGGCGCCCATGCAGAAGCGCCCCGATCCCGCCGCCTTCGCCTCGGCGGCGGCGGCGAGCACGGCGTCGACGTCCATCAGTTTCTCGGCCTTCAGCCCGCTCTTCGCGTGGGCGGACTGCGAACAATAGCCGCAATCCTCCGGGCAGCCGCCGGTCTTGATCGAGAGGAGGGTGGAGAGTTGGACCTCGTTGGCCGCGTGGAAGCGGCGGTGAACGGTCTGCGCCTCGTAGAGCAGGTCGAGCAGGGGCAGGTCGAAGAGTACCGCGATCTGCTCGCGCGTCCAGTCGTTCCTCCCCTCCCTGGAAGGGAGGGGTTGGGGGTGGGTAGGCGAGCCGAGCGAGCCTTCCGCCACACAGTTTCGGCCGCCTTCGGCGGAACCCACCCCTGGCCCCTCCCTTTCCAGGGAGGGGAATGTCCCAAGCTCGTTCATTCGGCAGCTTCCTCTAACGGCGGCAAATTATGCCCCAGCAGCTTCAGCACCTCGCCGGCGGCGTCGACCAGGTTGGTGCCGGGGCCGAAGATCGCCTGCACGCCGGCCTCGCGCAGCATCTCGTAATCCTGCGGCGGGATGACGCCGCCGACGACGACCTTGATGTCGGCCCGGCCCATCTCCTTCAGATGGGCGATCAGCTCCGGAACCAGCGTCTTGTGCCCGGCGGCGAGGCTCGAGGCGCCGACCACGTCGACGTCCTTCTCCACCGCCAGCCGCGCGCTCTCCTCCGGCGTCTGGAAGAGCGGCCCCGGCACCACCTCGAAGCCGAGATCGGCGAAGGCCGAGGCGACGAGGTTGGCGCCGCGGTCGTGGCCGTCCTGGCCCATCTTGGCGACCAGCAGCCGCGGCTTGCGCCCCAGCCGCCGTCCGACCGCGTCGACGCCGTCGCCGGCCCGCTCCCAGCGCGCATCGTCCTTGT
>JBKBVA010000164.1:0-6246 GCA_046289665.1 Allosphingosinicella sp. | reverse complement strand
ATGCCGGTGGGGGCCGGCATCGGGACCGCGGCGGCGGCGAGGCGGGCGTAGCGGCCGGTGTCGGCGAGGGCCTGGAAGCTGCGCTCCCCCTCCGGCGCGCCCATCTGGTCGAGCAGCTTCGCCGCCGAGGACGGGATGACCGGGGCGATGGCGATGGCGAGGTCGAGGATCGCCGCGCACAAGGTGGCGAGCACGGCGGTCATCCGCTCCGGATCGGTCTTGCGCAGCGCCCAGGGCGCCTGGGCGTCGATAAACTGGTTGCAGGCGAAGACGGCGCGCATCCAGGCCTCGATGCCCTGGGTCAGCGCCAGCGCCTCGAAATGGGCGGGGATTTCGCTCCGGGTTACCTGGGCGACGAGGGCGAGGAGAGCCTCATCGGCTTCGTCCCCCTTCCCTCCCGACGGCAGCAATCCGCCGCAATTCTTGGCGATGAAGGACAAGGTTCGCTGGGCGAGGTTGCCGAAGCTGTTGGCGAGATCGGCATTGACGCGGGTGACGATCGCCTCGGGGCTGTAGCTGCCGTCCTGGCCGAAGCTGACGTCGCGCATCAGGAAGTAGCGGAGCGCGTCGACGCCGAAACGGTCGGCGAGCTCGTCCGGGCCGACGACATTGCCGGCGGACTTGGACATCTTCTCGCCGCGGAGGAGCACGTGGCCGTGGCCGAACACCTGGCGCGGCAGAGGGAGGCCGGCGGACATCAGGAAGGCGGGCCAGTAGACGGCGTGGAATCGCACCACATCCTTGCCGATAATGTGGAGATCGGCCGGCCAGAAGCGCCTGTAAGCCTCTGATTCCACGTCGGGATAGCCGATGCCGGTCAGGTAATTGGTGAGCGCGTCGAGCCAGACGTACATGACATGGTCGTCGCTGCCCGGCACCTTGACGCCCCAGTCGAAGCTGGTGCGCGAGATGGAGAGGTCGGACAGGCCCCCCTCGACGAAGCGCAGCACTTCGTTGCGCCGCGCCTCGGGGCGGATGAAGCCGGGGTTCGCCTCGTAATGCGCAAGCAGGCGGTCCTGATAGGCGGAGAGGCGGAAGAACCAGCTCTCCTCCACCGTCCACTGGACCGGCGTGCCCTGCGGCGAGAGCTTCGCCCCGTCCGCGCCCGCCTCGAGCTCCTTCTCGTCGTAAAAGGCCTCGTCGCGGACCGAATACCAGCCTTCGTAGCGCCCGAGATAGATGTCGCCTCTGTCGGCCATGGCCTGCCAGATCGCCTGGCTGGCGCGGTGATGGGCCGGCTCGGTGGTGCGGATGAAGCGATCGAAGCTGATCTCAAGACGCTCGTCCATCGCCCTGAAAAGCGAAGACATTTCCGCCGCGAGCTGCGCCGGCTCGATGCCCCGCTCGCGCGCCGCCTGGGCCATCTTCAAACCGTGCTCGTCGGTGCCGGTCTGGAAGAAGACGTCGCGGCCCATCGCGCGCTGGAAGCGGGCGATCACGTCCGCCGCGATCGCCTCGTAGGCGTGGCCGATATGGGGCGGACCGTTCGGATAGTTGATCGCGGTGGTGATGTAGAAGGGCTCGGCCATGCCCGGCCTCTAACCGCTCCGGGAGCGGATGAGTAGGGCATTTGCGCGCCCGGAGGTGCCGATTGCACCCCGCGTCATCCCGGCGCAGGCCGGGATCTCAGACCGGACAGGGCGCAGCGCCCTTCACCCCACGAGATCCCGGCCTTCGCCGGGATGACGGTTAGGGGCGGCCGGCTGTTTCTGCAGGTGCGAGGGCGGCGAGCATGCCGGCGAGCTCGAAGGCGACGCTTTCGGGCTCGAGCGAGAGGCCCCGGGCGCTCGATGCGAGGGCCTGGGCCCTCTCCCACAAGCCGAGCGCCTCCGCGAGCGCGGGGCCGCGCCGCCTCTTCGCCTCGGCGGCGATCAGCGAGGGGGCGCGGGCGAGGAAGGCCTCGTAGCGCGGCTGGGCGGATTTGAGGGCAAGGCTCTGGGCGAGCGCGGCCCGTCGGGCGTTGGTCGGATCGCCTTCGCGGGCAAGCCCGGTCATCGCCTTGTCGAGCGCGGCGATGTCGAGGCCGCGAAAGGCGAGCGCCCGACCCGGCGAGCCCTGCCCGGCGACCTTGAGGTCGGCGAGCTCGGCGGGGGTGGCGTCGGGCACGGCGGCCTTCAGCGCCGACGCCATGGCGTCATCGCCGAGGAGGGAGAGGCGCAGCTGCCGGCAGCGCGAGCGGATGGTCGGAAGCAGGCGCTCGGAGGCGTGGCTGACGAGCAGGAACAGGCTGTGCGGCGGCGGCTCCTCGAGATTCTTGAGGAGGGCGTTGGCGGCGGGGCGCTCGAGATCGTCGATCGCGTCGATGATCACCACGCGCCACGGCGACATCGAGGCGGTGGTGGCGAACAGGCGCTGGAGGCCGCGCACCTGGTCGACGGTGATCGAACGGGCGAGGTCGCCATTGTCCTTCACCAGCCGTTCGAGCTTCATCAGGTCGGGATGGCTGCCGGCGGCGACGAGCCTGGCGGCGGGATGCTCGTCCTGCACGTCGAGGCCGGGGGCGTCCACCCGCCCCTGCCCTTCGGCCAGCACCCGCAGCGCCGCCTTGGCCGCGAACGAGGCCTTGCCGACGCCTTCGGGGCCCGAAATCAGCCAGGCGTGATGGAGGCGGCCGGAATCGAGTCTGTCGCGGAAGGCGGCGACGGCGACATCGTGGCCGTAGAGCGGGGTCACAGCAGGTCTTCCACGGCGGCGAGGAGGCGGGCGGTCACCGCCTCCGCGCTGCCCGACGCGTCGATGCGGCGGAAGCGGCCGGGCTCCGCCTCGGCGAGCGCGGCGAAGGCGGCGGCGACCTCGCGGTGAAACGCGCCGTCGCGGCCGCCGATCCGGTCCGAACCCGCCGCGTCGCGGGCGCTGAGACGCGCCGCCACCGTCTCCGGCGGCAGCTCGAGGAGCAGGGTGCGGTCCGGCAGGAAGCCGTGGCTGCCGAAGGCGTGGAGGGCGCGTACGGCATCGAAGCCGAGGCCGCCGGCGCCGCCCTGATACGCGATCGAGCTGTCGACGAAGCGGTCGCACAGCACGAAGGCGCCGCGCTCCAGCGCCGGGCGGATCGTGCGGGCGACATGGTCGGCGCGGGCGGCGGCGAAGAGCAGGGCTTCGGCCTCCATCGTCCAGCGGTCCCCCGCCCCTTCGAGGAGCAGGCGGCGGATCGCCTCGGCGCCGGGGCTGCCGCCGGGCTCGCGGGTTTCCACCACTTCGCGCCCGCGGTCGCGCAGCGCCGCGGCGAGGCGCCTCAGCTGGGTCGACTTGCCGGCCCCCTCCCCGCCTTCCAGCGTGATGAAGCGACCCCCGGCCACCTCAGGCGAACAGCGACATCAAGCCGGCCCAGATCCGGCCGAAAAAGCCCGCTTCGCCCACCGCTTCGGCCGCGATCAGCGGCATGGTCTGCGGCGGCGTGTCGCCGGTGGTGACGACGAGGTTGGCGACATGGGCGCCCTTCTCGATCGGCGCCTTGAGCGGCCCCTGATAGGCGATCTTGACGCGGACGTTGCCCATGTCGGTGCCGGCGGGAATGGTGACCGCGAGATCGCGCGGGGCGACCAGGGCAACCTTGTCCTCGCCGCCGAGCTGGACCTGCGCCTCGCCGACCTTCGCGCCCGCCTTGAACAGGGGCTGCGACTTCCAGGCGTTGAAGCCCCAGTTCATGAACTTCACGCTCTCGGCGATGCGCTGGTTGTAGCTGTCGAGGCCGGCGACGACCATGACGAGGCGGCGCCCGTTCTGCTCGGCCGAACCGGTGAAGCCGTAGCCCGCTTCCTGGGTGTGGCCGGTCTTGAGCCCATCCGCGCCGGCGACCTTGCCGAGCAGCGGATTGCGGTTGCCCTGGGTGATCGGCTGGCCGCCCATCGTCTGGCCCCAGGTGAATTCCTTCTGGCCGTAATATTTCTTGTAGAGCTGCGGCGTCTCCTGGATCGTCGCCTCGGCGAGCCGGGCGAGATCGCGGGCGGTGGTGTAGGTGACGCCTTCGTCGGGCCAGCCGTTGGAATTGCCGAAATTGCTGTCGTTCATGCCGAGGCGCTTGGCCTCGGCCGTCATCCGCGCGGCGAAGGCAGGCTCGATGCCGGCGATGCACTCGGCGAGGACGACGCTGGCGTCGTTGCCGGAAAGCGTGACGACGCCGTGGAGCAGATTCTCGACGCTGACCTGCTGGCCCGGCGAGAGGAACATCGTCGAGCCCGCCTGCGGCCCGTGCCATTGCTGCCAGGTCTCGGGACGGACGGTGCACATCTTCTGCTCGTCCAGCTCGCCCTGCGAGACGAGGCGGAAGGCGAGGTGCGTCGTCATCATCTTGGCCATCGAGGCCGGCGGGATGCGCCGGTCCGGATCTTTGGCGAACAGCACCGCGCCCGAGGACAGGTCCTTCAGGAAGGCGACGGGAGCGGGCGTTTCGAAGGGCGGTGCGGCGGCGGTGGCCGGCAGGGAGATGCTGACGCCGAGAGCGACGAGAATCAATGACTTGCGCAACATTCCTGAAACTTGCTCCTAGATTTGGATACGGTCCCGCCCGGCGTCAGACTAGACGCTCCGCCGCCGCCGCGCCACCCTCTCAGCGGCGGACTTCGTCGGAAAGGATGCCGACGGTGAGCGCGTAGAAGTTCGAGCAATTATAGTCGAGGATGGTGCGGTAGTTGGTGGTGAGGAGATAGGCGGTATTGCCCGGGCCGTCGGGCTCGAGCAGCGTCGCGAGCTCCTCGTCGCGGGGCCAGACGCCGCGCTGGGGCACGATGCCGAGCCGGCGCCATTCGGCGATGGTGAGCCAGCGGCTGTGGCGCTCGTGGACGCGCGGGCAGCGCGGCGCGATCAGCTTGGTGTCGAGCCCGGCGCGGCTCATCCCGGCGGGAACGTTGACCGGGATGCCCCAGGGAACATTGGGTTTCCACCCCGCCTTGCTCATATAGTTGGCGATCGAGGCGAGCGCGTCGAGCTGGCTGTTCCATATGTCGATATCGCCGTCCCCGTCGCCGTCGACGGCGAGGAGCAAATAGACACTCGGCAGGAATTGCGGGTGGCCCGTAGCGCCCGCCCAGCTGCCCTTGAGGCGGCTGCGCGGCACGCCGCGGTCGAGCATCTCGAGCGCGGCGATGAATTCGGGGCGGAACAGGTCTCGGCGGCGCCCTTCATAGGCGAGGCTGGCCAGCGAGTTCAGCAGGTCGAAATCGCCGGTGACGGTGCCGTAGCTCGTCTCCTTGCCCCAGATCGCGATCAGCAGCGCCGGATCGACGCCGTAGCGCTGGCCGATCTGGGTGAGGCGCGAGAGATTGGAGCGGTAGCGATCGCGGCCGCGGCTGATCAGGGTCGCGCCGAGATGGCGGGCGCGATAGGGGGCGAAGGGCGGCACCGCGCTGCTCCCCGACGCGCCGCCGGGCTGGCCTCGATCGAGCTCGATGGTGCGCGGGCTGAAGGTGAGGGCCGGGAAGACGCGGTCGATCGTCGCGCGGCTGACCCCGGCGGCGAGCGCCTGGTCGCGCAACTCCGGCAGATAGGCCTGGAAGCCTGCCTCGCTGAGGCCCACCTGGGCCGCCGCCGGGCTGCCGCCGCCCCCGCCCCCGCCGCAGGCGGCCGCCAGCAGCACCATCACACCGAACACCGTCTTACGCATCTACACCCTTCCGTCTTGTCCCCCTGATGCCACAGCCGGGGGGCCGCCGATACTCCGCTCGGCGCGCCGCTTGCACGGCAGACCCTGCGCGGACTAGAGCAAGGCGCATAAGGACAGGTGGCCGAGTGGTTTAAGGCAGCGGTCTTGAAAACCGCCGTGGGTTCACGCCCACCGTGGGTTCGAATCCCACCCTGTCCGCCAGAGCCGCTATCCGGCCGATGCCGCGTTACCCCCGGCGCCGAAGGCGGGCGACCGGCCGCACGGGAAGCGCTCCGACCCGGCCGATCCCCTCCCGGCATTCGATATATAGTCCCTGCATGTCCCGTTTTCTGTCGCTTTGCAGGCGAAATCGACGGACTGACGCCAGCCTGGACCTTGTACCGCCGCGCCAACAATGGCACAAAGCGCGCGCCGGGGCGGTGTGGCTCACATCGGGCCGGCGGGGTGAGGGGGAAGCCAGTGACCAATTTGCAAGGGGGCGACACAGCCTCGCGCCGTTCCGTAGTCCTTGGCCTAGGACTCGGCCTTGGCGGCCTCGCGCTCGCCGGCGCCGCGTCCGCTCTGTCGGTCAGCTGGAACGCGAAATCTTCGACCAGGAGCCAGGGCTGGTGGGATGCCGCCTTCCCCTCGCTCAAGCACGGCGGGAT